>NZ_JBEOXU010000005.1:0-105147 GCF_040296725.1 Streptomyces sp. NPDC002044 | reverse complement strand
GGGTGGGGCCCCCCCCCCCCCCCCCCCCGGCGCCCCCGCCCCCGCCCCCCCGGCGCCGGGGGGGGGGGGGGGGGGGCGGGGCCCCCCCCCCCCCCCCCCCCCCCCCCCCGGCGCGGGGGTCAAGGCCGCAGCGCGTCCGCCAGGGCGGCCAGCAGGGCGACGACCTCGGCGGGGCCGGCGAGCACGATGTCGGCCCGCGAGGCCAGTTCCGGGACGTCCGCGGAGCCGCTGCACACCAGCAGCCCCGGGTGCCCGTCGGTCCGCCGCTTCTCGACGGCGGCGTAGGCGGCGAGGTCGCCCAGGTCGTCCCCGGCGTACAGCACGGCCTCGGCGCCGGTCTCCTCCAGGAACTCGGTCAGCGCGACGCCCTTGTCCATGCCCGGGGGCCGCAGCTCCAGCACGGCCCGGCCGGGCTCCACCATCAGCCCGTGCCGTGCGGCCAGGTCGGCCAGCGGCTCACGCAGGGCGTCGAAGGCGGCGGCGGGGTCGGCGGCGCGCCGGGTGTGGACGGCCAGCGCCTGGCCCTTCTCCTCGATCCAGGTGCCGCGCCAGGCCCCGATCGACTCCAGGAACCCCGGCAGCTCCGCCCGGACCGCCGCGACCCCGGGATGCTCGGCCGGGGCGTGGACGGTGCCGGTGACGGCGTCCCAGCGCTCGGCGCCGTAGTGCCCGAGGACCACGAGGTGTTCGAGTCCGGGGACGCCGGCGAAGCCGCCGTAGCGGACGGCGACGCCCGCCGGGCGGCCGGTGACCACGGCGACGGAGGCGACCTCGGGGGCCAGCGCGGCCAGGGCCGGTACGGCTCCGGGGTGGGCGCGGGCCTGGTCGGGGTCGGGAACGATGTCGGCCAGGGTGCCGTCGAAGTCGAGGGCGACCACGGACCGGCGGGGCGCGCGGAGCAGGGCTTCCAGGCCCTCGCGTCCGGCTGCGGTGACGGGCATCGGCAGGTCGTGCGGATGGCTCCCCATACGGACGACCCTAACGGGCGAGCGGAGCGACGGCTACGGCGCGGTACCCGCCCGCTGCGGCCCGCCCCGGACGGTCACCGCCGCGCCCGCTGGGCTTCGCGGATGCGGCGCAGCCGGTTCACCGTGCCCGGGGCGTGGGCGAGCGCCCGGGGATCGTCCATCAGCGCGTTGAGCAGCTGGTAGTACCGGACCGGGGTCATCCCCAGTCCCTCGCGCACCGCCCGCTCCTTGGCGCCGGGTCCGGGCCAGGTGCGTGCCTCGTACGCGAGCACCTCGGCCTCCGTGGCCGTCAGCCGCCCCTCGTCCGTCATACCGCCAGATTAACGCCGCCCTCCGACACCGGCCCGCGGGGCGTACCGGCGTCCCGGTCAGCTCGGGTCGGCCTTGCGGGCCGCCGTGGCGATCTCCTCCAGCACCTTCGCGGGCTGGCCGCCCGGCTGCACGGTCTTGCCGATCTTCTGCTTGATGTCCTCGCTCACGCCCGCCCAGGACTTCTTGCCGACCGGGTAGAGCCGGGAGTTCGGCAGGGCCGCCAGGAACGTTTTGAGCTGCGGGGAGGAGCCGCCCGTGGCCGCCTCGGCGGCCCGGTAGCCGCTCGTGGTGACCGGCAGCAGGTCGTACTTCGCGGTGAAGGCCGTCACGTTCTTCGCCTCGTACAGGTAGTCGAGGAACCTGCCGGACTCCTTGCGGTGCCCGTTCTTGAAGGCCATCACCCAGTCCGCGACGCCCATCGCCGAGTGCTCGGTGCCGTCCGCGGTCGGCAGGGCCACCATGCCGAACTTCACGCCCCGCTCGCCGGCCTGCTTGAGCAGGGTCGGGTGGCCGTTGAGCATGCCGACCTCGCCGCGCACGAAGGCGTCGAAGGCGGCCTGGCGGTCCAGCTTGCCCGGCTCGACCGAGCCGGTCAGGCCCTGTCCGACGAGCTTGTCGCGCAGGAACTCCAGCGTCTTGGTGTTGTCGGCGGAGTCGAGGGAGTAGTTCTCCTCGTTGTCCGTGTAGCCGCCGCCGCCCGCGAGCATCCACATCATCGTCTCGGCCTGGGCCTCCTCGCGGCCCAGCGGCAGCGCGAAGGGAGTCGGGACGCCCGAGCCCTTCAGCTTCTTCGCCGCGGCCTCCAGGTCGCTCCAGCTCTTCGGCTGCCAGGCGGTCTTCCCGTCCTTGGGGACGATCCCGGCGTCGCCGAGCAGCTTCTCGTTGTAGAAGAGCAGCCGGGTGCTGGCGACGAAGGGCAGGCCGTACTGGACCCGCTTGACCTTGCCCGCGTCGGCGAGCGGCGCCAGGAAGTCCGCCTCGGTCTTCACGGAGAGCAGTTCGTCCGCGGTGTACAGCTTGCCGTCGGCCGCGTAGTCGGCGTAGGCGCCGATCTGGGCGATGTCGGGGGCCTTCCCGGCCTTGACCATCGCGGCGACCTTGGCGTCGACCTCGGACCAGTTGAAGACGCTGACCTCGACCTTGATGCCGGGGTGCTGCTTGGTGAAGGCGTCGCCGAGGTCCTTCCAGTACGCGGCGGAGGAGTTCTGCGGATTGTCCCCGTAGTCGGCCGCCACGACCCGCAGGGTCACCTCGTTGTCACCGGCGAGTCCGTCGACGGCTCCGCAGCCCGTCAGCGTCACGCCCGTCAGGCAGAGTGCGGCGCCGGAGGCGGCCAGGCTCAGGTAACGGCGCTTCACAGTTCTCGTTCCACCCCTTGTTGTACGTACGATCCACGTAAGGTCTACACCACTTTGGCCACTGGTCCACATCCCGGGCGCGGTCCGTGTCCGCTTCGTATCCGGACCGGGGCCCCGATTTTGTATGGCCACTCAACAATCCCTCCCAATGGACTAGACCTTTCCCCGTCGAGCACGCGAGACTGTCACCTGTGAAACCCGTGAAACACGTCATCGCCCTCGATGTGGGCGGCACCGGGATGAAGGCCGCCCTCGTCGCCGAGGACGGCACCCTGCTGCACGAGGCGCGCCGCGCCACCGGCCGCGAGCGGGGACCCGACGCCGTCGTCGAGACGATCCAGGACTTCGCCGCGGAGCTGCTGCGCACCGGCGTGGAGCGCTTCGGGCGGCCCGCGTCGGCCGCCGGCGTCGCCGTACCCGGCATCGTCGACGCCGAGAACGGGATCGCCGTCTACGCGGCGAACCTGGGCTGGCGCGACGTCCCCCTGCGCGAGCTGATCGGCAGACGCCTCGGCGGCATCCCGGTGGCCCTGGGCCACGACGTCCGCACGGGCGGCCTCGCCGAGGGCCGCATCGGCGCCGGGCGGGGCGCCGACCGCTTCCTCTTCGTCCCGCTGGGCACCGGCATCGCCGGCGCCATCGGGATCGCGGGCCGCATCGAGGCCGGCGCCCACGGGTACGCGGGCGAGATCGGCCACATCGTGGTGCGCCCGGGCGGCCCCGCCTGCGGCTGCGGCCAGCACGGCTGCCTGGAGACCCTCGCCTCCGCCTCCGCCGTCTCGCGCGCGTGGGCGGCGGCCTGCGGCGACCCCGGGGCGGACGCGGCGCACTGCGCCAAGGCCGTCGAGGCCGGTGACGAGCGGGCCCGCGAGGTCTGGCTCGCGGCCGTCGGCGCGCTCGCCGACGGGCTGGTCACCGCGATCACCCTGCTGGACCCGCGCACGCTGATCATCGGTGGCGGGCTGGCCGAGGCCGGGGAAACCTTGTTCACACCACTACGGGCGGCCGTCGAGGAGCGCGTGACGTTCCAGCGGCTGCCGCACATCGTTCCGGCGGCCCTCGGGGACACGGCCGGATGCCTGGGCGCAGGGCTGCTCGCCTGGGACCTACTCGCCACGGAGGTACCCGCCTGATGTCCGGAAGCGCTCACAGCATCGTTCTCTCCGGCGCCAGGGTGGTGCTGCCCACCGGGACCGTCGCCAACGGCCGGGTCATCGTCGACGGCGACCGCATCGCCGGCAGCTCCCGGGAGGGCGCCGACGTCCTGGACCTGTCCGGGCACTGGATCGTCCCCGGCTTCGTGGACGTGCACAACCACGGCGGTGGCGGCGCCTCGTTCACCTCCGGCACCCCCGAGGAGGTCCTCAAGGGCGTACGGACCCACCGCGAACACGGCACCACCACCCTCGTCGCCTCCACCGTCACCGGGGACCTGGACGAACTCGCCCGCCGCGCCGGACTGCTCGCCGAGCTGACCCAGCAGGGCGAGATCGCGGGCATCCACTTCGAGGGGCCGTTCATCAACCCCTGCCGCAAGGGCGCGCACAAGGAGGAGCTGCTCCGCGACCCCGACCCGGCCGAGGTCCGCAAGCTGGTCGACGCCGCCCAGGGCGCCGCCCGGATGTTCACCCTCGCCACCGAGCTGCCGGGCGGCCTGGACTCCGTACGGCTCCTCGCCGAGCACGGGGTCATCGCGGCCATCGGCCACACGGACTCCACCTACGAGCAGACGCGCCAGGCCATCGACGCGGGCGCGACCGTGGCCACCCACCTCTACAACGCCATGCCGGGCCTGGAGCACCGCGCCCCGGGACCCATCGCGGCACTGCTGGAGGACGAGCGGGTCACCGTCGAGCTGATCAACGACGGCGTCCACCTGCACCCGGCCATGCTGGAGCTGGCCTTCCACCACGCCGGCGCGCACCGCGTGGCGCTGATCACCGACGCGATGGACGCGGCCGGCTTCGGCGACGGGACCTACCACCTCGGCCCGCTGGAGGTCGAGGTCAAGCAGGGCGTGGCCCGGCTCGTGGAGGGCGGCTCCATCGCCGGTTCCACCCTCACCCTGGACACCGCCTTCAAGCGGTCGGTGACCGTGGACCGGCTGCCGGTGGAGTCCGTGGTCCAGGCGATCTCCGCGAACCCGGCCCAGCTGATCGGCCTGTACGACCGGATCGGCTCGCTGGAGGCCGGCAAGTACGCCGACCTGGTCGTCCTCGACGCCGCGTTCGACGTCAAGGGCGTCATGCGGCGCGGCGAATGGATCGTCACCCCGGCCGTGCGGGGCCGTTCCTGACGGTTCGTGACACCGGCAGGACACGCAGGCAAGGCGGACGGCCCGCAGGACTGGGCCGGCCGCCTTCCGTTTGGCATGATCCCGGCAGCAACAGACCCGGGAGTGCCCATGATCCTGACCGTCACGCTCAACACGGCGCTCGACGTCACCTACCGCGTGCCGCGGCTGCTCCCGCACGCCTCGCACCGCGTCTCGGACGTCGCCGAACGCCCCGGCGGCAAGGGCCTCAACGTGGCCCGCGTCCTGGCCGCGCTCGGCCACGAGGTCACCGCCACCGGCTTCGCGGGCGGCCGGACCGGCGCCGTCGTACGGGAACTGCTGGCCCGCTCCCCCGGGGTGAGCGACGCGCTGGTCCCCTGCGCGGGCACCACCCGCCGCACCCTGGCCGTGGTCGACACGGCCTCCGGGGACACCACGCAGTTCAACGAGCCGGGCCCGCTGATCACCGCTCCGGAGTGGTCGGCGTTCCTGGCCCGGTACGACGCCCTGCTGGCCGGCGCCGGGGCCGTCGCCCTGTGCGGCAGCCTCCCCCCGGGCGTGCCGGTGGGCGCGTACGCCGTCCTCGTACGGGCCGCCCGCGCGGCCGGGGTCCCGGTGCTCCTGGACACCGGCGGCGAGGCCCTGCGCCGCGGGGTCGCCGCCCGCCCGGAGGTCATCAAGCCGAACGCCGCCGAGCTGGCGGAGCTCACCGGGTCCCGCGACCCGCTCCCCGCCACCCGCGACGCCCGCCGCCGGGGCGCCCGCGCGGTGGTCGCCTCGCTCGGCCCGGCCGGACTGCTGGCCGCCACCCCCGAGGGGGTCTGGCGGGCCGCCCCGCCGCACCCGCTGGCGGGCAACCCCACCGGAGCCGGCGACTCCGCGGTCGCGGGCCTGCTGTCCGCCCTGGCGGAGGGCCTGGACTGGCCGGCCCGCCTGACGCGCGCGGTCGCCCTCTCGGCGGCGACGGTCCTCGCCCCGGTGGCGGGAGAGTTCGACCCCCGCACCTACGAGGAGGTACGGGGGTCGGTGAAGGTCACCGCGGTCTAGGGGGTGTCGTCACCGGGCGGGCCGGGGGATCAGAACTGCTCCAGCCACAGCTGGTCGATGTTGACGTTGCAGCTGTTGCCGGCCTCGCACGACAGCTTGATCGTGTTGGCGCCCTTCTCGAGGTTGACCTGACCCCAGGTCGTCTGCCAGCCCTTCTCCCAGTCGCCCTTGGGCGACTTGGCGAAGTTGCGCATGCTGATCGGCGCCTCGTTGGCCTTGCCGTTGACGGTCAGCGTGCCGTTGGCGTCCTCGCCCGGGATGCCGAACCGCACGTAGAACTTGTACTTCCCGGCCTTGGGGACGTCCAGGGTCCACGTCACGGCCGCGCCGGGCTGGTTGAACCGGCCCACGTACTGGCCGCCCGAGCTCTTCGCCCCCGGCACGGTGCTCTCCAGGGCCGCGCCGCCGGTGATGGACATGCCCGCGCCGGCCGCCTCGCCCTTCGGGAGCGGGGCCTCGGAGGGCTTGGGAGAGCCGCTCGGAACCGGGGACGCCGGGTTCTGCGGGGCGGCCGACTGCTGACCGCCGCCGTCGTCGGCCTTGTCGTCGGCCTTCTCCTTGCCGCCGCCGCCGAAGGCCAGGGCCGCGCCGATGCCGAGCACGACCACGCCGACCACCGCGACCGCCGCGATGAGCAGGCCCTTGCGGTTGGCGCCGCCGCCGCGACCGCCGCCACCGCCGTGGCCGTGGCCCCCGCCGCCGCCGTGCGAGGCGATGGCCTGGGTCTGGGAGGACTGCGCCGAGCCGCCCGGCTGCGGCGGAACGCCGTAGCCGCCGGCCTGGAGGGCCTCGGGAGCCTGGTACTGCGCCTGGTAGGACGGCTGGCCCTGCTGGGGAACGGGGCCCCGCGGGCCGCCGCTGCTCCTGCGGTCGCCGACCGTGCGCACCTGGTGGTGGGAGGTCCGCGGGACGCCGGGCTGCGTACCGGGGTGACCGCCGCCCGGGCCGGGGTAGCCGTATCCGCCCTGCCCGGGCGGGGTGGCACCGGCTGCCTGGCCGTCCTCGTAGAGGTAGCCGAACGGATCGTCGTCCTCGGGCTTGTTCGCCCCACTGTGCGAGCCGTTGTTCGCGGGCGTCGTCATCGCAGGTCACTCCTTTCGACCCCCGGGAGCCTACCCCGAACGCGTGCGCCCACGAGCGGCCGATCGCCTCATCCGGCCCGGCGGTGGGACTTGGACCGCGACCGCTTCTCGATGTACATCCGCTGGTCGGCGGAGCGCAGCACCTCGTCCGCGGACATCCCGCAGCTCGCCCATCCGATCCCGAAACTCGCCCCCACGCGCACCGCGCGGCCGTCGACCCGGATCGGCGGGATGATCGCGTTCCGCAGCCGGACCGCGAGGTCGGCGGCGTCCGCGGCGCCCAGGCCGTCGGCGAGGACGACGAACTCGTCACCGCCCAGCCGGGCCACGGTGTCGCCGTCCCTGACGCCGGTCGTCAGCCTCCGGGCGACCTCGATCAGGACCGCGTCGCCCGTGTGGTGCCCGAACCGGTCGTTGATCGACTTGAAGCCGTCGAGGTCGCAGAAGAGCACCGCGAGCCCCTTCGTCCCGTCGTCGATGTCGGTCGCGGGCGCCACCGTGTGCACGTGGTGGTCGTACGGCCCGTCCGCCGGGGCCGCCACCGCCCCGGGGAACTCGAAGGAGTCGGCCCCGGCGAACCGGTCGGTGCCGTCGGTGCCGTCGGGCTGAAAGCCGTGCTCACCCGCACCACCCGCCGCCCCGTGCACCTCGTACCCCGTACGCACCTCACGCCCCTCGTAGGCCGCGTCCAGGGCCTCGACGGCCGTGGCCCGTACGGACTGGGGACGGCGGCACAGCCGGGCCCCGAGCCGGGATCTGAGTTCGGCGCTGTTGGGCAGGCCGGTCAGCGAATCGTGGCTGGCCCGGTGGGCGAGCTGGAGCTCGTGCCGCTTGCGCTCCTCGATGTCCTCGACGTGGGTCAGCAGGAACCGCGGCCCGTCGGCGGCGTCCGCCACCACGGAGTTGCGCAGCGAGACCCATACGTACGTGCCGTCGCGGCGGCCGAGGCGCAGCTCGGCCCGGCCGCCCTCGGCGGAGGTGCGCAGCAGGGTGCCGATGTCCTCGGGGTGGACCAGGTCGGAGAAGGAGTACCGGCGCAGCACCGAGGCCGGTCTTCCCAGCAGCCGGCACAGCGCGTCGTTGGTCCGCAGCAGCCGGCCGTGCTGGTCCCCGCCCATCTCGGCGATGGCCATGCCGCTGGGCGCGTACTCGAAGGCCTGGCGGAACGACTCCTCACTGGCCCGGAGCGCCTGCTGCTCGCGTTCCAGCCGGACCAGGGCCCGCTGCATGTTCGCGCGGAGCCTGGCGTTGCTGATCGCGATCGCCGCCTGGAAGGCGTACATCTGGAGCGCTTCGCGGCCCCAGGCCCCGGGGCGGCGCCCGTTGCGCGGCCTGTCCACCGAAATGACACCCAGAAGTTCCCCGCCGGACGCGTACATGGGTGCGTAGAGCCGGTCCTCGGGGTGCCACTCGTCCTCGAACCGCGGTTCGGGCCCCTCGGTGTGCCACTGGGGGACGTCGTCCTCCATGAGGACCCAGCCCTCGGTGTGCGGGATGAAGCGGAGGCCGTCCCAGTTCTCGCCCATCGTCAGGCGGCGGTCCCAGGAGGCACGGGAGCCGACCCGGCCGGTGATCAGGGCCTCGGCGGCCGGGTCCCCGGCGAAGGCCGCGACGACCAGGTCCCCGTCAGGGCGTACGAGGTTGACACAGGCGAGTTCGTAGCCGAGCCCCACGACGATGCCGTCCACGACGGTCTGCAGGGTGTCCGCCAGGCTCCGGGCCGTATTGAGCTCGGCCACCACCCGGTGCAGCTGCCGCAGGGTCGCAAGACGGACGTACGGCTCCGACTCGGTCTCCATTGCTCGCTCTCCCCGAGACCTCGACAGCAACTCCAGGTTTGTCATCGGCGTTTCGTTGCGGTGTCCCGTCCACTGAATCACAGTGAGCTGTGCGGCAGGTACACAGGGTCAACAAATCTTGCTCTCTGTGACTCAAGTCACATGAGATGAATAAGAGTACGCAACGGGCCTCCCCGGGCTGGGAGCGCTCCCCCTCATTCCCGGGAGCAAACGATACGCCCGGGCCTAGGCCGAGAGGCGGGGGCGCGACTCGGACCAGGGCCCGATGTGCGCCGCACGGCGCGGGATTAGCGTTTCACCGTGCCCCAGACGACCTCCGGAACCACCCTGCCCGAGCGAACCCCCCATGCTGAGGGCGTGAGCAATGACGAGTTCCGGGCCGCGATGGCCCGGCTGGCGGCAGGCGTGTGCCTGATCACCGCGCACGAGGCCCCCCTGACGGCCGCCGGACCGCGCGGCGAGGACGTCGGCATGACGGCGACCGCCTTCATGTCCGTATCCCTCGACCCGCCGCTGGTGGTGGTGAGCCTGCGCGAGGGCTCCCGGATGGACGACCTGCTGGCGGAGCAGCCGCTGTGGGCGGTCTCGGTGCTCGCCGACCAGCAGCTCCAGATCGCGGGCCGCTTCTCCATGAAGAACCGCATCAGCGACCGCCTGCTGTTCGCGGACCTGCCGTACGTACGCGGCGAGGTCTCCGGCGCCCCGCTGCTGACCGGCGCCCTGGCCACCCTCGAATGCCGTACGGAGAACCGCGTGGAGGCGGGCGACCACACCCTGGTCGTCGGCCGCGTGCTGACGGCGGGACTGCCGTCGCCGGACTCGCCGCCGCTCACGTACTTCCGCGGGCGCTACCGGCACCTCGGGCAGTAGCGGGGCGGGGCTCGGCGGGCTCGGCGGGCTCGGCTCGGCGGGCTCGGCTCGGCGAGCGGGACGCGCGCCCAGGTGCGCGGCGCGCACGGCGGCCGTTGGGGCGTGCGGGGCGGCCGGGGGCGCATGCGGTGGCCGGTGCGCTACCAGTCGCGGCCGGTACGGCCCCGCTTGGTCTGCGCCCTGGCCTTCTTCTCGCGCAGCCGGCGCTCGTTGATCCCGCGAGGGATCTTCGTCGCCCGGCGCTGCCGCGGCGGCGGCGCCGTCGCCTCGGCGAGCAGCGAGGCCAGCCGGACCAGCGCCATCTCCCGGTTGCGCAGCTGCGAGCGGTGCTCGGAGGCCCGTACGGTCACGATCCCGTCGACGAGGCGCGAGGCGAGCCGCTCCAGCGCCCGCTCCTTCCACACCTCGGGCAGCGCCTTGGTCGCCGCCAGGTCGAAGAGCAGCTCGGCGCGGGAGTCCGAGGTGTTCACGTGCTGTCCGCCGGGCCCCGAGGAACGCGAGAAACGCCAGGCGAGCTCCGACTCGGGGAGCGCGACCGAACCGCGGATGACATAGGGACCAGGCATGCCCCTATGATCCGTGCCCGCGGCCGCTCCGTCACCCTTATTTCCTCCGGGAACCCGGCAGGCCCCTCCTCGCGTTAGAGGGAGCAGCGGTACTTTGACCGCCTGTACGTGCATGTTGGATGAGGAAAGGGACATTCCCATGGCTGTAAGCCTGTCCAAGGGCGGCAACGTCTCGCTCTCGAAGGAGGCCCCCGGTCTGGCTGCCGTCACGGTCGGCCTCGGCTGGGACACCCGCACCACCACCGGTGTCGACTTCGACCTCGACGCCTCGGCCATCGCGGTCAACGCGACCGGAAAGGTCGTCTCCGACGGCCACTTCGTCTTCTTCAACAACAAGTCCACCCCGGACCAGACCATCGTCCACACCGGTGACAACCGCACCGGCGAGGGCGCGGGCGACGACGAGGCCATCAACGTCAACCTCGCCGGCCTGCCGGCCGACGTGGACAAGATCGTCTTCCCGGTCTCCATCTACGACGCGGAGACCCGCAACCAGAACTTCGGCCAGGTCCGCAACGCGTACATCCGCGTCGTGAACCAGGCCGGCGGCACCGAGATCGCCCGCTACGACCTCTCCGAGGACGCGGCGACCGAGACCGCCATGGTCTTCGGCGAGCTCTACCGCAACGGCGCCGAGTGGAAGTTCCGCGCGGTCGGCCAGGGCTACGCCTCCGGTCTCACCGGCATCGCGCAGGACTTCGGCGTCAACGTCTGATCCACCCCGCGCCGGCGGCCCCGCGCGGACCGGTCCGTACGACCGGTCCTCGCGGGCTGCCGCACGGACCCGCCCGGGCGGCCCCGTCCGGGCCGCGCGGCGGACGCCCGCGCTGGTGAAGCCCCCTCCCGGCCGTCCGGGGAGGGGGCTTCGCTACCGTTCGTCAGGTGATCCTCCACCCGCTCGTCCCCCTGGACGGCGCCCTGCCCGGCCCGGTCCTCACCGAGATCGCCACCCTCTACGCGACGAACCACGCGTTCTTCGAACTGAGCGGCGATTTCCCCGACCCCGGCCGCATCACGGTCGAGCAGGTCGCGGCCGCCCTCGCCGACGAACTCTCCCGCGACGGCGCCGAGGTCCTCCTCGCCCGCTCGGCCGGCCGGCTGGTCGGCCTGGCCACCACCCTCGCCCACCATCCCGACCCGGCGTCCGGGGACCCCGACCCGTGGATCGGGCTGCTGCTGATCGACGCCACCGCGCACCGGGAGGGGTACGGCCGCGTCGTGGCCGGCCTGGTCGAGGACCGTTTCCGCGCGGCCGGGCGCACCGGCCTGCGGCTCGCGGTGCTGGACAACAACCCGAACGCCCTCGCCTTCTGGGAGTCCCAGGGGTACACCGTCCTGCGCCGGGCCAAGGACCGCGAGCCGGGCCGCGACTGCGCGGTGCTGCGCAAGCCGCTCGAAGCCCCGTAGACCGGTGGGCCGGTGGGCCCTTGGGGGGAACTAGCGGGGCGCGGCCGGCCGGTCCTTGCCGTACAGCCAGACGTCCCAGACGTCCTTCAGGTCGTGTCCCGTCGTCTTCTCCGCGTAGGCGGTGAAGTCGGCCGTGCTCGCGTTCCCGTGCCGGTGTTCGGCGGCCCAGCCGCGCAGGAGCGCGAAGAACTTCTCGTCGCCCACCTCCTGCCGGACGCGGTGCAGCACCATCGCGCCGCGGTAGTACACCGGGTTCCCGGAGATGTCCGCGGGCCCCGGCGGGGCGGCCGGCGGGAAGGCGTCCCAGTCGGAGTCTGCGTTCTCGTCGACGTCCGTGTCGCCTTCCAGGAAGGCGTCGAACTCCTCCTGCGCCGTGGGTCCGTCGTGCTCCTCGGTCCACAGCCACTCGGCGTAGGTGGCGAAGCCCTCGTTCAGCCACATGTCCTTCCAGGACTCCGGCGAGACCGAGTTGCCGAACCACTGGTGGGCCAGCTCGTGCAGGAGGAGTTCCTCGCTGCCGAGGGCGCCCGGGAAGACGGGTTTGGTCTGCGTCTCCAGCGCGTAGGCCAGCGTTCCGGCGGGCAGCACGACGGCGCCCGCCGTGCCGAAGGGGTACGGGCCGAACCGGCCGCTGCCCCACTCCACCATCTCCGGCAGCCGCGCGAGCACCCCGGCGCTGCCGGCGGCCTCGTCGGGCGTCACGGCGTTGTAGAGGGCCACACCCGAGGGCGTGCGTCCCGTCGTCACCCGGTACTTCCCGACGACGGCGGTGGCCAGGTAGCTCGCCATCGGCTCCGGGCTGTGCCACGCGAAGGCGGTCCGGCCGGCTCCGGCCGGGGTGCGGGAGCGCAGCGCGCCGTTCGACACGGCCTCGTAGCCGTCCGGGACGGTCAGCGTGATGTCGTACGCCGCCTTGTCGCTGGGGTGGTGGTTGCCGGGGAACCACGTCATCGAGCCGACCGGCTCGCCGACGCCGACCGCACCGGCCGCACCGGCCGCACCGGCCGCGCTCCCGGTGCCTCCCGAGGTGGTGATCCAGCCTTCCTTGGAGCCGTCCGGATCGGTGAGGGCCTTCGGGTGGCCGCTGTAGGCGACCTCCGTACGGAAGACCTCGCCCTTCTTCAGGTCCTCGGCGGGACGCACCGTCAGTTCGTTCCCGGTGCGGTTGAACCGGGCGGCCTCGCCCCCCACGGTCACGCCGTCGACGCGCAGCCCGCTCAGGTCCAGGTTGAAGGAGCTGAGGCCCTGCCCGGCGCGGGCGGTGATGACGGCCCGGCCGCGCAGCCGGTTGCCGACGGGTTCGTAGTCCAGGTCCAGCGCGTAGTGCTCGACCTGGTAGCCGCCGTTCCCGGCCTTGGGGAAGTACGGGTCGCGCAGGCCCGACGCACCCGGCCGCCCCTGCACGGTGCCGCCCGTACACGCCGCGGTGAGGGCGAGGAGGGCGGCCGCGGCCGGGACGGCGAGGCGGGAGGAGCGGGATCGGGCGGGGTGTTCCACGCACTCGATCCTAAGCGGGGGAGGTGACGGGCTACTTGCCCAGCGCGTCCACGCCGGCCTGGGCGAACTTCTCGTCCAGGTCGCCGCTGGGGGCGCCGGCGACACCGATGCCGGCCACCGGGGCGCCCTTGGCCTGCACCGGGGTGCCGCCGCCGAGGAAGAGGGTGCCGGGGATGTCCTTCAGGTTCGGGGTCTGGGCGAGGCGGCCCGCGAGGACGGAGGTCGGTGCGTTCCAGGACACGGCGGTGAAGGCCTTGCGCTCGGCCGACTCGTAGGACTGCGGGCCCGCGCCGTCGCCGCGCAGGGTGACGATGGTGTTGCCGTTGCGGTCGACGACCGCGACCGTCACCCGCTGGTTCTCCTTCTCGGCGGCGGCCAGCGCGGCCCGGGCGGCGCGGGTGGCGGCGTCGACGGTGAGGTGGGTCGAGGTGGTGAAGTTGCGGTCGTCGTCCTTCTTCGCCGCGGCGGCGGCCGGGGCCGGGGCGGCCGGGGCGGCGGTGGCACTGGCGCTGACGGCCCCGAAGGTCCCGGCGCCGATGACGGCTGCGAGGGCGGTACCGGTGAGGACGCGGGTACGGGTGTTCATCTCTGCTCCTGAGGACGGTGACACGGGGGCGGCATCGGGTGGTGCCTCCCGCTCCGCTGGTGCGGTGCGGGCCGGCTCCTTCACTGCTCCAAGCCTGGGCCCGGAACCCCCGCCGGCCCGTCCCCGTACCGGCTCCCGCCGGCGACCGCACCGGTTGACCCGGGGGTCAGCCGATCGGCCGATGCGCGGCCCCCGACTCCGGTATTGGCTGACACCCACCCGGCGGCGCCGGGCACCGGGTCAACCCGCCCCGGCCGGCTCGCCGGGTCGCCGGTTCGCCGGTTCGCCCGCAGCCCGCACGCACGCACGCACGGCGCGGGCCAGGGCGCCGGGACCGCGTCCCCCGGTCCGTGCCCCCGGCCCCGGCCAGGGGCCTCCGTCCCCGTCCGCCCGCACCATGCCCCGCCCGTACCCGCGGCGCGGCGCAGCCGTACCCGTACCCGCCCGCGCCGCCCCGCGAGGACCCGCGCCGCCCCGCGAGGACCCGGCAGGATGGGAGGGCCGCGCCCCCCACCCCAGGAGAAACCCCCGTGAGCCACCCCCCACCGCGGCGACCGGACACCCGCACCCTGGCCACCGTCACGCACGCGGCGTTCTTCCTGCTCCTCGGTGCGTCCCTGGCCCGGTTCCTGCTCCGCCACCCCGGCGAACCCCGCACCCCGTGGATCATCGCGCTCAGCATCATGCTCTCCCTGCTGTACGTGCTCGGCCCCGCGGTCGGCGCCACCCCGCCCCCCGGCGCCCGGGCCGCCGGGGGCGCCGCCACCGCGGCCCCCGCCGCCCCCGTGGCCAACGCTCCGGCCCCGCCCCTGGGACGGCTGCTCTGGCTCGGCCTGGTCGTGGCCACCTGGGTGGTCCTCGTCCTGCTCGCGCCCAGCTTCGCCTGGTGCGCCGTCCCGCTCTTCTACACCGCCCTGCGCACGCTGCGCCCCCGCGCGGCGATCGTCCTCGTCGCCCTCCTGACCACCTTCGTCGTCATCGCCCAGCTCCAGCTCGCCACCGCCTTCGACCCGAATCTGCTCCTCGCCCCGCCCGCCGTGGCCGCCCTCGCCACCGCCGTCTTCGTCCACACGGAGCGCCAGGCCGAGGCCCAGCGGGCCCTGATCGACGACCTCATCCGCACCCGCCGGGAACTGGCCGCCACCGAGCGCCGCGAAGGCACCCTCGCCGAACGGCAGCGGCTGTCCATGGAGATCCACGACACCCTCGCCCAGAACCTCTCCAGCCAGCAGATGCTGCTCCAGGCCGCCGACCGCACCTGGGACACCGACCCCGCCACCGCCCGCGCGCACGTCCGTACCGCCACCGGCATCACCGCACGCGGCCTCGCCGAGGCCCGCCGCCTCGTCCACGACCTGGCCCCGTCCGAACTCGCGGACGGCGCCGGCCTCGCCGACGCCCTGCGCGCCCTGGACGCCGGCCCGCACATCGAGGTCCGCTTCCACCTCGAAGGCACCCCGGCGCCGCTCCCCGACCGCGTCCAGTCGGCCCTGCTGCGCATCGCCCAGGGAGCACTGGCCAACGTCCGCGAGCACTCCGGCGCCCGTACCGCCGCCCTCACCCTCAGCTTCCTGGGCGACCAGGTCGTCCTGGACGTCGCCGACGACGGCCACGGCTTCGCCGAGCCCCCCACCGGCCCCGGCACCGGCACGGGTCCCGGCACCGGCAGCCGCACCGGCGCCCCCGACCGCGGCCACGGCCTCCCGGCGATGCGCGCCCGCGTACGCCAGCTGGGCGGCACCCTGACCATCGAATCCACGCCCGGAGAAGGCACCGTCCTCTCCGCGGCCATCCCCCTGGAGTCCACCGGATGACGACGATCCTGCTCTGCGACGACCACGTCGTGGTCCGCGCCGGACTGCTGGCCCTGCTCGGCAGCGAGCCGGACATCGAAGTGCTCGGCGAGGCGGGCAGCGGCGAGGAGGCGGTCGCCCTGGCCGCCAGACTCCGGCCCGACGTGGTCCTGATGGACCTCCAGCTGGGCGAGGGCATCGACGGCGTGGAGGCCACCCGCCGCATCACGGCGCTGCCGGAGCCCCCGCACGTCCTGGTCCTCACCACGTACGACACGGACGCCGACATCACCCGCGCCATCGGCGCGGGCGCCACCGGCTACCTCCTGAAGGCGGAGCGGCCCGAAGAGCTCTTCGCCGCCATCCACTCCGCGGCCGCCGGCCGCACCACCCTCTCCCCGCCGGTGGCCAGCCGGGTGATGGCCCAGCTGCGCGGCACCCGCCCCACCCTGACCGACCGCGAGCTGGACATCCTCGGGCAGCTGGCCCGCGGCCTCGGCAACCGGGACATCGCGCGGGCCCTGTTCATCAGCGAGGCCACGGTCAAGACCCACCTGGGCCGGATCTACGACAAGCTCGGCGTCGACACCCGCGCGGGCGCCGTCGCGGTGGCCAAGGAACAACGCCTCCTCCCGTAGTACCCGTACGGCCGGGGGCGGGGGCGGCCCGGACCCGTGACACCATCGGGTACGTGCTCGACATCGGCTACTCCCTCTCCCGGCGCTTCCCGGACCCCCCGCAGACCGACTACCGCTCGGCGGACGTCCACACCCTGCGCCACGACCTGTTCTGCGGGGACGTCTACCTCGCCGACACCCATGCGGACCGGGAAGTATCCACAGCCTGGGGATGGGTTCCCGTACTGGACTTCGCCTGGGCCCTGTGCGACATCGTCGAGCAGCTCGACCAGGACCCGCGCGGCAACCGATCCGCCCACCGCCAGTACGCCGAACTCGACTTCACCGAGTCCACGGACCGGATGCTCTTCGAGCGCCGCTTCGGGTGGGTCGACGTCGAGGCCGACTGGATGCCGGCCGAGGAGGCGCCGCTGACCTTCGGCCACCGCCTGCTGCGCCGCGAGGCCCGCGACTTCCTGCACGACGTCATCGCGGACCTGGTCGACATGCACGAGGGCCTCGCCGACAACCCGGCCATCTGGACCCTCCAGTCCCGCTTCCCCCGCGTCCCGGCCTAACCCCACCCACCCAAAGCCCCCAACCCCACCGGCCAAAATCCAGCCCCGCCGGCGTTTGAGGCGCGGGGTCCGGGGCGGAGCCCCGCGCCTCCCCGAACCGCCGCTACGCGACCACCCGCACCCCCAGCTGCACAGCCAACGCCGGCGCCAGGTCGAACAGCTGCGCCGGGCTGATCACCGCCCCGGACAACGCCTCCACCCCGCGCGCGATCTCCAGCACGGCGGCGGCCCGCAGGTCCACGTCCGTCATCCGCGCGGCGGTGAAGTCCACCCCCCGCAGCGCGCAGTCCCGGAACTCCACCCGTTCCAGGACCGCGCCCGCGAAGTCCGGCTCCACCAGCACGCACCCCTCGAACACCACGTCCTTGAGCCGCGCCTTGCGCAGGTTCAGGTAGTCGATCTTCCCTCCGCGCACCACCACCCGCTCCAGCACCGCCCCGTGCATCTGCACCCCGCCCAGCCGGGCATCGGTCAGCTCCACGTCCCGCAAGGACGCCCCGGACAGGTCCGTACCCACCCCCCGGACCCCCTCCAGCAGCGAGTCCAGGACCCGCGCCTTCGCCAGTCCCGCCTCGTCCAGTACGCAGCGCCGCACCGCACAGTCCATGAACCGCGCGCCGGCCCCCTCCTGGCCCGTCAGGTCCAGGTCGGCGAACTCCACCCCGTCGTAGTCCCCGTCCGGCTCCAGCTCGCCATCCGCCCACACCGCCAGCTCCGGCAGCCGCACCTCCGGCCGCTTCGCCGCCTTCACCGCCCTCACGGCGTTCGCCGCCCTCACGGCCTTCGCCGACTCCGCCGACTCCGCCGACTCCGCCGTCCGCTGCTGCTGCCCGTTTCGCGCCATCCGCCCATCCTGACGCACCGCACCGACAGCACCCCCTTGACCTCAACCGCGGTCGAGGTCACAGCCTGGACCCATGACGACACCGAACCCCGCCCCCGCCCGGACATCCGCCCCCGCCGCCGCGCCGACACCCCCGCCGCCGCCCATGCGCGCCGTCCGCCTCCACGCCTTCGGTCCCGCCGAGAACCTCGTCCACGAGTCCGCCCCCACTCCCGTCCCGGCCCCCGGCCAGGTCCGCATCGCCGTGGCCGCCGCCGGGGTGCACCTCCTCGACACCGCCCTGCGCGAGGGCAACCGGGGCCCGTTCCCCGCCCTCCCCGAGCTGCCCACCGTTCCGGGCCGCGAAGTCGCCGGCACCGTCGACGCCCTCGGCCCCGGCACCGACCCCGCCTGGCTCGGCCGCGACGTCGTCGTCCACCTCGGTCTCGCCCCCGGCGGGTACGCCGAGTACGCCGTCGCCGACGCCGGCCGGCTGCACCCCGTACCGCCGGGCCTGGACCCGGCCGAGGCCGTCGCCATGATCGGCACCGGCCGCACCGCCCTCGGCATCCTCCAGTTCACCGACCTCGGCCCGGACAGCGTCGCCCTGATCCCCGCCGCCGCCGGCGGCATCGGCACCCTGCTCGTCCAGTACGCCGTCAGCGCCGGAGCGACCGTCATCGCCCTCGCCGGCGGCCCCGACAAGACGGCCCGGGCCGCCGCGAACGGCGCCCACCTCGCCCTCGACTACACCGACCCCGCCTGGTCCGACGCGGTCCGGGCCCACCACCCCGGCGGCGCCACCGTCCTCTTCGACTCCGTCGGCGGCCCCGTCACCCGCACCGCCCTGGACCTGCTCGCCCCCGGCGCCCTGCGCCTCGTCTTCGGCTGGTCCGCCGGACCGCTCACCCTCACCGACGCCGAGGAAGCCGCCCTGACCGCCCGCGGCATCACCACCCGGCAGGTCCTCGGCCCGGCCATGTTCCGGCTCGTCGGCACCCCCGACCCGCTGCGCACCCTGGAAACCCGCGCCCTCGCCGAAGCGGCCGCCGGCCGCCTCCGCCCGGCCCTCACCCGCTTCCCCCTCGCCGAAGCGGCCGCCGCCCACCGCGCCCTGGAAACCCGCGCGACCACGGGCAAGGTCATCCTGGAACCCTGACCCGGCCACCGGCGGCCCCGAGCGGATCCCGACCCCCGCCAGGATCCGGGCGACGAGGGGTCCGGGCGACGAGAGGTCCGGCGACACGTGGTCCCGGCGGCGAAGGGTCCGGTGCGCCGGTCACTGCGTCCCCGCGAGCCCCCGCAGCGCGCCGCCCGTCAGGCGGTTCACCGACCACCCGTCCATCGGCACCGCCCCGACCGACCGGTAGAAGTCGACCGCGGGCGTGTTCCAGTCGAGGACCGACCACTCGAGCCGCTCGTACCCCCGCTCCACGCACGTCCGCGCCAGTTCCGCCAGCAGCGCCTTGCCGTGGCCGCCCCCGCGCGCGCCGGGGCGTACGTACAGGTCCTCCAAGTAGATCCCGTGCGCCCCGCGCCACGTCGAGAAGCTCAGGAACCACACCGCGAACCCGACGGGCTCCCCCGCCTCCGACTCCGCGATGAGCCCGAACACCGCCGGCCGCTCCCCGAACAGCGCCTCCCGCAGCTGCTCCTCGGTCGCGCGGGCCTCCCCCGGCTCCTTCTCGTACTCCGCCAGCTCTCGGATCATGTCCCGGATGACGGGAACGTCGGCGACACACGCGTTACGGATCATGCCCGCACTCTAGACACCCCGGCCCCGGCACCTCCCGGGCACTGCACGTCCCCGGGCACTACACGTTCCGCCCCATCAGCAGCTCCGCCACCGCCCGTTGCTCCCGCGGCAGCCGTTCCTCCCCGTCCTCCACCTCCCACAGGCAGTTCTGCAGCACCCGTCCCAGCGTCCACGCCCGCGCCCGTTCCCGGTCCAGGCCCAGCACCTCCGCCAGGAGGTCGAACCGCCACCGCACCTCCCCCGCCGCGAAGTTGTTCACGAGCGCCGGCAGCAGCTCGAAACCCGCGTCCCCCGCCAGCGGCTTCGGGTCGATCGCCAGCCACTCCCCGCGGCCCCCGTCTCCGCCGCCCAGCACGTTGCCGTAGTGCAGGTCCCAGTGCAGCAGCCGGTCCCCGGGCTCCCCCGCCACCTCCGCCAGGGCCGCCGCGCAGTCCGCCAGCACCCTCCGGTCCCGCCCGTCCGCGAGCCGCCCCAGCGCCCCCGGTACGTCCTCCAGCATTCCGGCCGCCATCGCGCCGAGCCCCCGCAGCCCCGCCGGGGCCGGCGTCGCCGTCAGCCGTGCCAGCAGCCCGGCGACCACCGCCACCGCCGCGCGCGGGTCCCGCTCCGCGACCGCCGTCAGCGGCCGCCGCTCGTCCAGCCGCTCCAGCAGCATCGCCCCCGACGCCGCGTCGTGCTCCCACAGCCGTACGGCGCCGTCTCCGTCCCACGCCCGCAGCGCCACCGGCTCCCCGGCCGTCTCCTCGTCCACCGGCTGCAGCTTCAGCGCCGCCGGCGTCCCGTCCGCCCGCTCCACCGGCAGCACCAGCGCCGCCACACCGTGCATCCCGGGCCCCGTACGCCGCAGCTCCCACCGCTCCAGGAACCGCCCCGCCAGCGCCGGCAGCGCGGCGATGAACTCCCGGCCCGCCGCCCCGCCGTACGTCGCCTGCGCCTCGACCAGCCCCTCCGGGATCTCCTCGACCGCGACCTTCTCGATGTCCTCGACCCTGTCGACCATGGCCCCGAGGCTACGACGGCTCCTTCCGGGGTAACCACACGGCGCACGAGCACGCACAAGCCACGCATATACGCGTACGAAACGTTCGCGCGCAGCACCGGTGGCACACCCCGCCGGCAGACCGTACGAGGGAGAGCGCATGACCGTGTCCGACCGCTACCGCACGTCCTGGGACGGCTTCTGGGAGCAGAGCTCCGGCGAACCGGGCGAGCCCTTCTGGGACGCCGACCCCGCCCTCACCGCCGCACGCGACCTCCCCCGTCTCACCCCGTACGCCGACCCGTCCCTCCCCATCGCCGACCTCGGCTGCGGCAACGGCACCCAGACGCGCTACCTCGCCACCCGCTTCCCCCGCGCCGTCGGCGTCGACCTCTCGGCCGCCGCCGTCGCCCACGCCCGCCGCGGCGATCCGGCGGGCACCGCCGCGTACGAGCAGCTGAACCTCGCCGACACGGACCAGGCCCAGGCGCGCGCCCTGCACGTCCGCCTCGGCGACAGCAACGTCTACATGCGGGCCGTCCTCCACCAGAGCGACCCCGAGGACCGCCCCGCCGTCGCCGCCGCCGTCGCCGCCCTCCTCGGCGCCCGCGGCCGCGCCCTCGTCCTGGAGCCGACCGGCGACGCCAAGCGGGTCATCGCCGCCATCGCCGAACAGCCCGGCGGCCCTTCCCCGAAGCTGCGCCGCGTCAAGGAACACGACCTCCGCCCCGGCGAAGTCGCCGAGGGCGAGGTCGGCGCCCTGCTGCGCGCCGCCGGCCTCGCCGTGCTGGAGGAGGGGCCCACCACCCTCGCGATGAGCGAGAACCGGGCGGACGGCTCCCCCGTGGAACTGCCCGCCCGCTGGTTCGTCGCGGGCCGCGCCTGACGCACACCGGCCCGCGCCGGGCACGCACCCGCAGCGCCGGACCGGGCGCCCCCACCCCCACCCGCTACCCGCCGACGCCGGCCTCCCTGAGCGCCGCGGCGAGCGCCGCCCCGTCGAAGATCGACCCGGCGGCGCGCGCCGGCAGGGGCTTCCCGTCCAGCAGCACCATCGGCGTCCCCCGCGCACCGGTCGCGCGGAACGCCTCGGCGGCCTCGCCCACCCACGCCTCGTACGTCTGCTCCGCGACGGCCTTGTCGAAGTCGCCCGCACCGCGCAGCCCCGGCACGCCGTCGGCGATCCGCAGCAGCAGCTCGTCCGTGAACCGCCCCTTCGGCTGGCTCGCGAACAGCGCCGCCTGGTACTCGGCGAACTTCCCCTTGTCCACCGACGCCCGCAGCGCGTTCACGGCGATCCCGGAGCCGCTGCCCCGCTCGTCGAGGAACGAGGCGAGTACGTACTGGACCTTCAGCCCGCCGTCGCCCGCCAGCTTGAGCAGCGCCTCGCCGCCGGTCCGCTCGAACTTCGCGCAGTAACCGCAGTGCGGGTCGACGAGCACCTGCACCGTGTGCGGCGCGTCCGGCGCGCCCACCACGACCGTCCCGCCCTCCACCCGGGCCGGCAGCTTCGCCAGCCGGCCGGCGAACGGGCTGGTCCGTACGGCGAAGGACGCGTCGGGGTCCGCCCGCGCGTCCGCGCCACCGCTCCCGCCCCCGCAGCCCGCCACGGCCCCGCCGAGGAGGGCCGCCACCGCGGCCGCCACGACGGCGCGGCCCGCGCGCCCTGCCTTCCGTACCCGCGCCATGAACCGCACCTCTCCGTACATACAACGACAAATGCCCCGGCCCACCGTACGGATGACCGCCCCGCCCCCGCATCGGTCTTTCGGCCTCCGATCCGGCCTCGGAACACGACACTCCGCCCCTGGACACCCCTTCCGAACCGGGTGTAGCAACTCCCCCATGACGATCAACGGCGGCATCTCCTTCTGGTACGCGACCGACCCCAACGCCCCGGCCGCCCCACCCCGCGCCCCCCTGACCGCCCACGCCACCGCCGACGTCGTCATCGTCGGCGGCGGCTACACCGGCCTCTGGACCGCCTACTACCTCAAGCGCGCCGCCCCCGACCTGCGCGTCACCGTCCTGGAACAGGCGTTCTGCGGCTACGGCGCCTCCGGCCGCAACGGGGGCTGGCTCTACAACGGCATCGCCGGCCGCGACCGGTACGCCGCCCTCCACGGCCACCCGGCGGCCCTGCGCCTCCAGCAGGCCATGAACGACACCGTCACCGAGGTCATCGACACCGCCGCCGCGGAGGGCATCGACGCCGACGTCCACCGCGGCGGGGTCCTCGAAGTCGCCCGCACCCCCGCCCAGCTCACCCGCCTGCGGGCCTTCCACGCCAACGAGCTCTCCTTCGGCGAGACCGACCGCGAGCTGTACGACGCCGCCGCCACCCGGGCCCGCGTCGACGTCGCCGGCGCGCTCGGCTCCAGCTGGACCCCGCACGGCGCCCGCATCCACCCCCTCAAACTGGTCACGGGACTGGCCGCCGCCTGCGAGCGCCTCGGCGTCGTCATCCACGAGTCCACCCCCGTCACGGGGATCGCCCCCGGCCGGGCCGTCACCCCGTACGGAACCGTCCGCGCCCCCCACGTCCTGCGCTGCACCGAGGGGTTCACCGCGGCCCTCAAGGGGCAGCGGCGCTCGTGGCTGCCGATGAACTCCTCGATGATCGTGACGGCCCCGCTCCCCGCCGCGGTCTGGGACTCCCTCAACTGGTCGGACGCCGCCACCCTCGGCGACACGGCCCACGCCTACATGTACGCCCAGCGCACCGCCGACGGCCGCATCGCGATCGGCGGCCGCGGCGCCCCGTACCGCTTCGGATCGCGCGCGGCGGGCGCCGGGAACACCGGGCGCACCGAGCCGGCCACCATCGCCGCCCTGACCGACCTCCTCACGTCCTTCTTCCCCCGGCTCGCGGGTACGGAGATCACCCACGCCTGGTCCGGCGTCCTCGGCGTCCCCCGCGACTGGTGCGCCACCGTCAGCCTCGACCGCGCCACCGGCCTCGGCTGGGCGGGCGGTTACGTCGGCTCGGGCGTCGCCACCTCCAACCTCGCCGCCCGCACCCTGCGCGACCTGGTCCTCGGCGAGTCCACCGGCCTGACCGAGCTGCCCTGGGTCGGCCACCGCGTCCGCCGCTGGGAGCCGGAACCGCTGCGCTGGCTCGGCGTCCACGCCCTGTACGCGGCCTACCGCGCGGCGGACCGCCGCGAGGCGTCCACCGGCAGTGCGCGGACGACCCCCCTGGCCCGCCTGGCCGACCGCGTCGCGGGCCGCCACTGACGGCACGACGAAGGCCCCGGACGGTGACCGTCCGGGGCCTTCGTGCGCGGAGCCCCCTGTCGGGTTCGAACCGACGACCCCCGCTTTACAAGAGCGGCGCTCTGGCCAGCTGAGCTAAGGAGGCAAGGCGCTCTCACTCTACACAGAGGCCACTTACCGGGACCATCACGTTGTCGGCGCCGCCGGGCGGCCCGTCCAGCCGCGCGCGAGGGCGCACGGAAGCACGCCGGACCGGCAATCCGGGCGGCCAGGGTGCTGACAGGAGCCGTCCGGGCGGGTAGCGTCGAGCGGAGTCCGACAACTGGACTAGACCTTCCACTCGGATCGTCCGGCACGTTCCTGCCGGTAGAAGGGATTCACCCCCATGGCTTCCGTCACTTTCGACAAGGCGACCCGCCTGTACCCCGGCGGCGACAAGCCCGCCGTCGACCAGCTGGAGCTGGAGATCGAGGACGGCGAGTTCCTCGTCCTCGTCGGCCCCTCCGGCTGCGGCAAGTCCACCTCGCTGCGCATGCTGGCCGGCCTGGAGGACGTCAACGGCGGCTCCATCCGCATCGGCGAGCGCGACGTCACGCACCTGCCGCCCAAGGACCGGGACATCGCGATGGTGTTCCAGAACTACGCGCTGTACCCGCACATGTCCGTCGCCGACAACATGGGCTTCGCGCTCAAGATCGCGGGCGAGGACAAGGCCACCATCCGCCGCAAGGTGGAGGACGCGGCGAAGATGCTGGACCTGACCGCGTACCTCGACCGCAAGCCGAAGGCGCTCTCCGGCGGCCAGCGCCAGCGCGTCGCGATGGGCCGCGCCATCGTCCGCAAGCCGCAGGTCTTCCTCATGGACGAGCCGCTGTCGAACCTGGACGCCAAGCTCCGCGTGTCCACCCGTACGCAGATCGCCGCGCTCCAGCGCGACCTGGGCATCACCACCGTCTACGTCACCCACGACCAGGTCGAGGCCATGACGATGGGCGACCGGGTCGCGGTCCTCAAGGACGGTCTGCTCCAGCAGGTCGACACCCCGCGCAACATGTACGACCGCCCGGCGAACCTGTTCGTCGCCGGCTTCATCGGCTCCCCGGCCATGAACCTGGTCGAGGTCCCGATCACCGACGGCGGCGTGAAGTTCGGCGACAGCGTCGTCCCGGTGTCCCGCGAGGCCCTGTCCGCCGCGGCCGACGCGGGCGACCGCACCGTCACGGTCGGCGTCCGCCCGGAGCACTTCGACATCGCCGCGACCGGCGGCCTGACCATCACCGTGAACGTCGTCGAGGAACTCGGCGCCGACGGCTACGTGTACGGCTCGACCTCCGCCGCCGACGGCTCGCAGGACCTCGTGGTCCGCGTCGGCGGCCGCCAGGTCCCGGAGAAGGGTTCCGAGCTGCACGTGGTCCCGCGGGCCGACGAGATCCACGTGTTCTCGACGTCCTCGGGCGCGCGGCTCTCCAAGTAGCCGCCGCGGCACGGTCCGGAGCGTGAGGAGGGGCGTCCCGCCAAGGGGCGCCCCTTTCCCGTCGGTTGCCCCGCGCGGGCGGCGCCGCGAGGGGTGCCGGAACCCCGGCAGACCGGGCCATTCGGCCCCAACCGTCAACCCGTTATTCGAAAAGCCACGTCGAACCATCCCCCGACAGGGTGACTAAATGTCGCCAATTCTTCACCGAGCGCTACTCTCGCCCTCGTGACCCACACTGCCCGCCGTATCGGCCGTTCCCTCGCCCTGGTCCTGCCCGTCGTCCTGGTCCTGTCCGGGACCCTCGCGGTCACCATGGTCCCCTGGGCGGACACCTCCTCCTCCCAGATCCTGACCGCCTCCGCCGAGGACGTCTCCGTCCCCGCCAAGCCGCGCGCCGCGCAGGACGTGCTGCGCGACAAGCTGCTGAGCGAACTGCAGCAGGGCGAGGAGCCGGGTGACGTACTCACCCACCTCCAGCAGGAGGTGGACCGCAGGCCGTCGCTGGCCGAGCACTGCGTGGGCATCGCGCGGGCCCTGGGGCGCGCCGCCGTCGACGCGTACGGCCCGACGAAGGCCCAGTCCTTCGCCCGCCCCGTGTGCGACACCTCGTACGCGACCGGCGTCGCCTCCATGGGCTGACCCCCGCCGCGTCCCTACGCTGGCGGCCATGACCGACGCAGCTCCCGAACCCGCAGCACCCCAACCGTCCGATCCCGCAGCCGCGTTCCCGGCCGCGCCCGTCCAGGCAGTCGTCCTGGCGGGCGGCCAGGGTTCGCGGCTGCGGCCGTACACGGACGACCGCCCGAAGCCGATGGTGGAGATCCCGGGGACCGGCGTGCCGATCATCGGGCACCAACTGGCCTGGCTCGCCTCGGAGGGCGTCACCGACGCGGTGGTGTCCTGCGGGCACCTCGCCGGCGTGCTCCAGGAGTGGCTGGCCGGGGCCCGGCTGCCGCTGCGCGTGACCACGGTGGTCGAGGACGAGCCGCTGGGGCGCGGCGGCGGCCTGAAGTACGCGGCCCGGAGCCTCCCGTACCCGGAGCTGTCCTGGTACGCGACCAACGGCGACGTCTGGACCCGGTTCTCGCTCCGCGAGATGGCGGCCTTCCACGCCGAACGGGGCGCGACGGCGACGCTGGCCCTGGCCCGGCCGCGCATCCCGTGGGGCGTGGTGGAGACCAACGAGTACGGGCAGGTGCTGGACTTCATCGAGGCCCCGCCGTCCCCCTACCCGGTCAACGCCGGGGTGTACGTCTTCGGGCCCGAATTCGCGGCACTGCTGCCCGACTTGGGGGACCACGAGCGCACCACCTTCCCGCGGCTGGCGCGCGAACGCCGCCTGGCGGGCTTCCCGCTGCCCCAGGGGGCCTACTGGCGGGCGATCGACACCGCGAAGGACCTGACCGAGGCCGCGCGGGAGTTGGCCGCACAGACGGGCTCCTGAGCCTTTTCGCCCGCCCGTACGGCGCCTCGCCCACCCCTACGACACCCCGCGCGCGACCCCTCACAGAGCCGCGCCGGACACACGCGAAGGGGCCCGGCACGCTCGCGCGCACCGGGCCCCCGACCGTACGGCCGGACTCAGCCGAGGAGGCCGCCGACCAGGCCGGGCTTCTTCGGCGCAGTGCTCCCGCCGGTCCCGCCGCTCCCGCCGCTGCTCCCCGAGGAGGAGGACGGCGGCTTCTGCGGGGTGGACTGCCGGGGGGTGCTGCGCGGGGTCTGCTGCCGGCCGGTGGCGCCCTTCGTCGCGGAGGGCGGCTTGGAGCCGGAACGGGTACCGGTACCGGTACCGGTACCGGTACCCGTTCCGGCGGTCTCCCGGGCGGGCTCGCCGCTCGCGCTCCGGCCGGACGTGGCGGCCGGCTCGGAGGCGGTGGCGGACGGCTTGGCCGGCGCCCTGGTGGGCTGCTGCGAGGAGGGCTGCCGGCGGGCGGGGGCCTTCGGCAGCGGCTGCCCCGGCAGGTAGTTGCTCGGCGGCTCCCCGGGCCCGGGGACGGTGACCACGGTGCTGGAGCGGACGGCCCCGCCGAGGAGGGAGCCGACGAGCAGGGCGAGCCCGCAGACGACGGCGGCCATGACGGCCCCGCGGCGCAGGACCCGCCGGCGCAGCCGCCAGACCTCGGAACGCGGCCCGAGCGTGCGCCAGGCTTCGCCCGCGAGCCGCCCGTCGAGGGAGTAGACGGGGGCGCCGGCGATGATCAGCGGGCTCCAGGCGGCGAGGTAGATGATGTCGGGCGCGTCGTACGCGGGAACCGTCTTCCAGCTCACCGTCATCAGCAGCGCGGCGGAGAGCAGCGCCCCGAAGCTCGCGGCGAACCGCTGCCACAGGCCGAAGACGGTCAGCACGCCGACGATGACCTGGAGGAAGGCCACGCTCAGGCCGGCGCCCACCGGGTGCGCGAGCGCGAAGTCGCGCAGCGGCTCTGCCAGCGCCCACGGGTGCAGGGTGTGCAGCCAGGTCACCATGGAGCCGCGTTCGCCGCCGTCGAAGTAGACGGGGTCGCACAGCTTGCCCATGCCGGCGTAGATGGAGATGAACCCGAGGAACACGCGCAGCGGGAGCAGCACGACGCCGAGGTTCATCCGGCGGCCCGGATAGTACGACGCCTGCGCACGGCTGTCGGCGGGGCCGCGCCGGGAGTCCGCCCCGGGCCCGGCGCCGCCCGGCGGCTGCCCGTACGGCAGGTCCCGTACGGCGGCCAGCGGGCGGGTCTCGTCCGGATCCCCGTAACTGCGCTGGCCGATGACGGTCGGCGTGGCGAGCGTGTCGTCGGCGAGGTCGTTCGCCAGGTCCACCCGGGGGATGGTCTGGGTGGCGCCGCCGTCGTACTCGCCGTGGCCGCGCCCGGCCTCCCGCACGGCCTGGAGGAGTCCTCCCATGGCGGCCGCGTCGCCGGGGGCGGCCTTGCCGCTCCACACGACGGGGGCCCGGCGGCGGGTGGCTCCGGCCGCGGCGACCACGGCACCGCCGAGAACGGGTGCGCGGCCGGGGGCGTTCGCGGGCTTGGAACGCGCGCTCGGGCTCGGTGCGAGCCGCACGCGGAAGCTGGCGTGGTTGACGATGACCTGTGCGGGATCGCACGGCACCTTGACCATGCTCAGCGCGGGCTGGTCGTCGAACCCTGACGTTCTGGTGTCCACACTCATCTAACCGAGTGATCAGTGTTTAGGACACTGCCTTGACATCAGGGATCTGTCCGAGACCCGTCAAGATCAAGCCACCCCGCCCGTAACGGGCGGGGTGACACGCTCACGTGTCACTTTCCGTGAGCCAAGTGGATCAAGCCGTCGGACCGGCCGGACCCGTCGGCCCGCTCGGACCGGCCGGACCGGCCGGGCCGGACCCGCGGATCAGACGCGGCCGCGGTCGGCGCGGCGGCGGGCGGCCTCGTACAGCACGACGCCCGCGGCGACACCGGCGTTGAGGGACTCGGCGCCGCCCGGCATCGGGATGCGCACCAGGTAGTCGCAGTTCTCGCCGACGAGGCGGCCGAGGCCCTTGCCCTCGGAACCGACGACGATGACGACCGGGCCGCCGAGCGCCTCCAGGTCGTTCACGGTGTGCGTGCCCTCGGCGGCGAGACCGACGACGGTGATGCCCGCCTTCTTGTACTCCTGGATGGCGCGCGTCAGGTTGGTGACGCGGGAGACCGGGGTGCGCGCGGCGGTGCCGGCCGAGGACTTCCAGGCACCGGCGGTCATGCCGGCGGCGCGGCGCTCGGGGATGACCACGCCGTGGCCGCCGAAGGCGGAGACGGAGCGGACGATCGCGCCGAGGTTGCGCGGGTCGGTGACGCCGTCGAGGGCGACGATGAGCGGGTCCTCGCCGTTGTCGTACGCGGCGGCGGTGAGGTCCTCCGGGTGCGCGTACTCGTACGGCGGGACCTGGAGGACCATGCCCTGGTGGTTGAGCCCGTTCGTCATGCGGTCGAGCTCGGGGCGCGGGGCTTCCATCAGGTTGATGTTGCCGCGCTCGGCCGCGAGCTGGAGGGCCTCGCGGACGCGCTCGTCGTTGTCGATGAACTGCTGGACGTAGAGCGTGGTGGCCGGAACGCCGTCGCGCAGCGCCTCGAAGACCGGGTTGCGGCCGACGACCATCTCGCTGGTGCCCTTGGGACCGCCGCGGCGCGGGGCCGGGCGGCGCTTGGCGGCCTGCCGGGCCATGGCGTTGCTGATGCGGTTCGCCTTGTGCTTCTTGCGGTCCTCGGCCTTGGGCGTGGGGCCCTTGCCTTCCAGGGCCTTGCGCCGCTGGCCACCGCTGCCGACCGTCGCGCCCTTCTTGTTGGACGTGCGGCGGTTCCTGCGCTGGCTGTTCCCGGCCATGACTTCTACCTGTTTTCGTTGATGCTGCGGTGTGTACGTATGAAGAGTGTGCCGCCCGGGGGGCCGGGCGGCACAGTCGGACTGCTCCGGTGGGCTCAGCGGGGGCCGAGCGTCCAGCGGGGTCCCGTGGGGCTGTCCTCGATGACCAGGCCGGACTGCTGGAGCTGGTCGCGGATGGCGTCGGCGGTGGCCCAGTCCTTGCGGGCCCGGGCCGATTCGCGCTGCTCCAGGACGAGGCGTACGAGGGTGTCGACCGCGCCGTGCAGGTCCGCGCCCCGGTCGGCCTCGCCGGCCCAGAACGGGTCGAGCGGGTCCAGGCCGAGGACGCCGAGCATGGCCCGTACCTCGGACAGGCGCGCGACGGCCGCTTCCTTGTCGTCGGCCGCGAGCGCGCTGTTGCCCTGCCGGACCGTGGTGTGGACGATGGCGAGCGCCTGCGGGACGCCCAGGTCGTCGTCCATGGCCTCGGCGAACGCGGGCGGGACCTCGGCGGCGGGCTCGACGGCCTTGCCCGCCTTCTCGCCCACGCGCTGGTAGAAGCCCTCGATCCGGGCGAAGGCGGACTCCGCCTCGCGCAGGGCCTCCTCGCTGTACTCGATCATCGACCGGTAGTGCGGGGTGCCCAGGTAGTAGCGCAGGACGATCGGGCGCCACTGCTTGACCATCTCGGAGACGAGGACCGAGTTCCCGAGGGACTTGGACATCTTCTCGCCGGACATGGTCACCCAGGCGTTGTGGACCCAGTACTTCGCGAACTCGTCGCCGAATGCCTTGGCCTGGGCGATCTCGTTCTCGTGGTGCGGGAAGATCAGGTCCAGGCCGCCGCCGTGGATGTCGAAGGCCTCGCCGAGGTACTTGTGCGCCATGGCGGAGCACTCCAGGTGCCAGCCGGGACGGCCGCGGCCCCACGGGGTCTCCCAGGAGGGCTCGCCGGGCTTGACGGACTTCCACATGGCGAAGTCGCGGGCGTCGCGCTTGCCGGTCTCGCCGGTGGACTCCGGCTGGCGGATGTTGTCGAGGTCCTGGCGGGACAGCGAGAGGTAGCCGGGGTACGACTTCACGTCGAAGTAGACGTTGCCCTCGGACTCGTAGGCGTGACCGCGCTCGATGAGGCCGCGCATCATCTCGACCATCTCGGTGACGTGGCCGGTGGCGCGGGGCTCGTAGGTGGGCGGGAGGCAGCCGAGGGCGGCATAGCCGTCGTTGAAGGCCCGCTCGTTCTCGTAGCCGATGGACCACCAGGGGCGGCGCTGCTCGGCCGACTTCGCGATGATCTTGTCGTCGATGTCGGTGACGTTGCGGACGAAGGTGACCTCGTAGCCCCGGTACTCGAACCAGCGGCGCATCATGTCGAAGTTGAGGCCCGACCGGATGTGCCCGATGTGCGGGGCGGCCTGCACCGTGGCGCCACAGAGGTAGATCGAGACGCAGCCCGCTGTGAGCGGGGTGAAGTCACGGATCTGCCGGGCGCTGGTGTCGTACAGGCGAAGAGTCACGGCATCCAGGGTAGTGCGCCCATAGCAGTGCCCCGCGACCCTTTCGCGGTGCGGGGCGCGTTTGTTGCCGAAGAGGTGTCGGCGGCGGCACGGACGGACACCCGCTAGGCCCGATTCGTCCGGTACACGAGAGCGGTGGCGAGGGCGGCGAGACCCTCGGCCCGGCCGGTGAGGCCCAGACCGTCGGTGGTGGTGCCGGAGACGGACACGGGGGCGCCCGCGGCGGCCGCGAGCGCCTTCTGCGCCTCTTCGCGCCGTTTGCCGACCTTCGGGCGTACGCCGATCACCTGGACGGCGATGTTGCCGATCTCGAAGCCCTCGGCGCGGACGATGCGGGCGGCCTCCGCGAGGAGGGTGGTGCCCGAGGCGCCCGACCACTCGGGGCGGGAGGTGCCGAAGTGCGCGCCGAGGTCGCCGACACCGGCCGCCGAGAACAGGGCGTCGCAGGCGGCGTGCGCGGCGACGTCGCCGTCGGAGTGCCCGGCGAGGCCCTCCTCCCCCGGCCACAGCAGGCCGGCGCACCACAGCTCGCGGCCGGTCTCGAAGGCGTGCACGTCGGTGCCGATCCCGACGAGCGGGATCAGCGGGGTCTGCGGGGTCTGCGGACCGGTTCCGTACGCGGACCCGGTCTCCGTCTCGGGACTAGTAGGCATCGGTGGCCCTCCTGCGGGCGAGTACGGCCTCGGCGAGGACGAGGTCGAGGGGGCGGGTGACCTTGAAGGCCTCTTCGTGGCCGGGGACGACCACGACGGTGACGCCGAGCCGCTCCACCATGCCGGCGTCGTCGGTGGCACCCTCCCCGTCGAGGGCGATCTCGGCGTGTGCCCTCAGGAGGGTGGCGAGGTCGAAGCCCTGGGGGGTCTGGACGGCGCGCAGCCGGGCCCGGTCGGGGGTGGCGACGACCGGCTCGGGCTCGCCCGGCGTGCCGGGCTCGACCTCCTTGACGGTGTCGGCCAGCGGCAGCGCGGGCACCACGGCGGGGGCGCCGTCGCGGACGGCCCGGGCGACGGAGTCGACGGTGTCCACGGGGACCAGCGGGCGGGCCGCGTCGTGGATCAGTACGGAGGTGACGTCGGCCGGCAGCGCCTGGAGCCCGGCGCGCACGGACTCCTGGCGGGTGTCCCCGCCCGGGACGACCAGGACCTCGGCACGGTCGGGTAGTGGGTGCTCGTCGAGCAGGAGGCGTACCTCGGCGGCGCCGTCGGCGGGGGCCACCACGACGACGAGGGAGACCGCGCGGGATCGGGCCATCGCCCGGACGGCGTGGATCAGCATCGGGGTGCCGCCCAGGGCCCGCAGGGCCTTGGGGGCGCCGGGACCCAGGCGCACCCCGCGCCCGGCGGCGGGAATCACCGCGGCGGTGCGGTGCGGTCGCGTTTCGTCAGACATCGCAGACTCCGGGTTGCGCGGCCAGGTTTGTGTCTTCGGCCGACATGGGTATGGCCCTGGGTGATGTGCCGGGTGCGACGCCCTCGCCCCTTCCGTGACGACCGGTCGAGCCGGCTGCCCGGACCCGGCACACCAGTGGGGTCAGAGGTTCAGTACGGTGCCGGGAGGTACGCCGGACGGTGCGGAGGCAGGCATGCCGCAGACAGACATGCCGCAGCGCCCGGCAACAGGTCCCTCGTGGAGGAGGGGTCTTGTCATCGGGCACCGCGGCACAACTGTGTGAACACTGTTCTGATGTGCTCAGAGGAACGGGATGCTCGCGTCAGGACGCGAGGACCTCGTCGAGGAGGGCCTCGGCCTTGTCCTCGTTCGTGTTCTCGGCGAGCGCGAGCTCGCTGACCAGGATCTGGCGTGCCTTCGCGAGCATGCGCTTCTCACCTGCGGAGAGTCCGCGCTCACGCTCACGACGCCACAGGTCACGCACTACTTCCGCGACCTTGATGACATCTCCGGAAGCGAGCTTCTCCAGATTTGCCTTGTAGCGACGGGACCAGTTCGTCGGCTCTTCTGCGAACGGTGCGCGGAGCACCTCGAAGACCCGGTCCAGCCCCTCCTGACCTACTACGTCGCGAACACCGACGAACTCCGCATTGTCCGCAGGCACACGAACAGTCAGGTCGCCCTGGGCGACCTTGAGCACCAAGTAGGTCTTGTCCACGCCTTTGATCTGACGAGTCTCAATGGCCTCGATCAGCGCGGCCCCGTGATGGGGATAGACCACGGTGTCGCCAACCTTGAACGTCATGTGACAGGTACCCCTTCCGTGGCTATCCAGGGTAACACGAGAACTGACTGTTATGAATGGCGTTTTCGCAGGTCAGGGCACCTCTCGGGGCTTGACAACAGCGCCACGAACGTGCTGCGGAAGGGCTCGGGAAGGGGGTATCCGCAGGTCGGGGGCGCTGCGCGGACCAGGCGAAAGGGCCACGCTACACCCGCCCGGCAGTTCCGCCGGAGTGACGTACGTCCCGATTTGCGGCGTTCGGAGGCCGGAAAACGAACTACTCCGTTCGACTGGCGGGCGCCCCCGTCCAGCGGGTTCCGGCCCAATCCGGAATTGATCACGAAGCCGCGTTCGAAGGAATCCGGAATTGATCACCGGGTGGCCGGCGCACGATATGCGGGACCGGATGCGGGACCGGCCCGATCGGCCACATGATCGACGGGGGAAGACGCGGGGAAGTCCCGGGGAACGGCCGGGGGCGGAATGCAAGATCGCGGGGTGGGCCGAGCGCGGGGCCGCGCTGCGGAGGGTCGGGTGCGGGGGCGGGGCGGCGGCTCGGTAACCTAAGCGCGCTGACACACCCTTAGAGCGGCTTTACCTCGGCCGTTCCGAGCGTCCACCCTCCCCCTTTCGTTCGTCCAAGGAGATGCCGCCGCCGTGAGCCGCAGCCTTCGACGCGGCGCCCTCGCCGCCACCGCCGTCGTGTTCTCGATCGCCTCGCTGGCTGCATGCAGTGCGGGCAACAACGCTGAGACCCTGCAGATCAAGCCGGACAACGCCGCCGTCACCAAGGGCGAGATCAAGATCCAGAACGCTCTGGTCATCACCCAGGGCGAGAAGGACAAGAAGGGCGCCGCCGCCGTCTCGGCGACGGTGTTCAACTCCGGCACCAAGGCGCAGACCCTCGACGGCATCACCCTCCCGGGTGGCAAGGCCAAGGTCGTGCTGAAGGCGGCCGAGGGCACCGGCAAGGTGACCGTGCCCGCCGGCGGCTCCGTGATCCTGGGCGGCAAGGGCAACGCCTCCGCGCAGATCGACGCGGGCGCGGACGCCGAGGCGGCCAAAAACGGCGACGTCCAGAAGGTCGTCTTCCAGCTGAGCAGCACGGGCGACGTCGAGCTCGAGGCCTTCGTGGTCCCGGGCACCGGCATGTACGCGGGCTTCGGCCCGACCGTGGCCCCGGCCGCCGGTGTCTCGCCCTCCGGCAGCCCCTCGGGCACGCCGTCGGGCGCCGCTTCCGGCTCCCCGTCGGGCTCGGCCTCCGGCAGCCCCTCCGCGGGCGCCACGGGCGGCGCGGCCGGCTCCTCCCCGTCGGGCTCCGCCTCGCACGCCGCGGGCCACTGAGCCGCGGAACCGTACCCGTACGGGAAGGGCCCCCGGTCGCAGCCGCGACCGGGGGCCCTTCCCGTACACCCGTGAGGATGACGGCCTACGGCTCGAACGTGTGGCCGGGTCCGCGGGCCGCCACCAGGCAGCGCGGCGTGCCCGGGTCAGGCCCGAACCCCTTCCGCCCGCACCCCTCGCCGCGGGCCGTCCCGCGGTTTACGGCTCGAACTTGTAGCCGAGGCCGCGGACCGTCACCAGGTAGCGCGGCGCGCCCGGGTCCGGCTCGATCTTGGCGCGCAGCCGCTTGACGTGGACGTCGAGAGTCTTGGTGTCGCCCACGTAGTCGGCGCCCCAGACCCGGTCGATCAGCTGCATGCGGGTCAGGACGCGGCCCGCGTTGCGCAGCAGCATCTCCAGCAGGTCGAACTCCTTGAGCGGGAGGTCCACCTTCCCGCCGGAGACGGTGACCACGTGGCGGTCCACGTCCATCCGTACGGGACCGGCCTCCAAGGCCGCCGGGGTGACCTCCTCCGGCTCGCCGCGGCGGCGCAGGACCGCGCGGATGCGGGCGACCAGCTCCCGCGAGGAGAACGGCTTGGTGACGTAGTCGTCGGCTCCTATCTCCAGACCGACGACCTTGTCGATCTCGCTGTCCTTCGCGGTCACCATGATCACGGGGACGTTGGAGCGGCCGCGCAGCTGCCGGCAGACCTCCGTGCCGGGCAGGCCGGGGAGCATCAGGTCGAGGAGGACGAGGTCGGCGCCGTTGCGCTCGAACTCGTCCAGTCCGTCGGGCCCGGTCGCCGCGATGGCGACCTCGAAGCCCTCCTTGCGGAGCATGTAGGACAGGGCGTCGCTGAAGGATTCCTCATCCTCGACGACGAGCACTCGGGTCACGGAAGGACCTCCGGGGCAGGGATGGCTGGTGCGGTGTGCGGTGCGGGTGCGGTGTGCGGTGCGGCGGGTGCTGCCGCGTGCAGCGGTGTGGCGGACGCGGGGGCCGCGGCCCGGCCGGGCGCGGCTGCTTCGGGTGCGGCCGCCTCGGGCAGCCGCAGGGTGAACGTGGAGCCCTGGCCCTCGGAGCTCCAGACCGAGACCTCCCCGCCGTGCGAGGCCGCCACGTGCTTCACGATCGCGAGGCCCAGGCCCGTACCTCCCGTGGCTCGGGAGCGGGCCGGGTCGACGCGGTAGAAGCGCTCGAAGATGCGCTCGCGGTCCTTTTCCGGGATGCCGATGCCCTGGTCGGTCACGGCTATCTCGATCAAGTCTCCACCCGGCGAGGTCACCCGGCGCGCGGCGATGCCGACGCGGGTGCGGGCGGGACTGTAGTTGACGGCGTTCTCCACCAGGTTTCCCAGGGCCGCCGCGAGCTGGCCGCGGTTCCCCCAGACGCGCAGGTCGGCGGTGCCGCCGGCGGCCATGGTGATCTGCTTGGAGGTCGCCGTGTGGCGGCAGCGGTCTATGGCCTCCGCCACCAGGGTGTCCACGCGCATCGGCTCGGCGTCCTCCAGCGGGTCGTCATTCTGCACCCGGGAGAGGTCGATGAGCTCTTGCACGAGGTTGATCAGCCGGGTGGACTCGATCTGCATGCGGCCGGCGAAGCGGCTGACCGCCTCGGGGTCGTCCGAGGCGTCCATGACCGCCTCGGACAGCAGGGAGATCGCGCCGACGGGCGTCTTGAGCTCGTGGGAGACGTTCGCGACGAAGTCGCGGCGTACGGCTTCGATGCGGCGGGCCTCCGTGAGGTCCTCGACCAGGAGGAGCACGAGGCGGGAGCCCAGCGGGGCCACGCGCGCCGAGACCGCGAGGGCCTCGCCGCGGCCGGTGCCGCGCCGGGGCAGGTCCAGCTCGACCTGCCGTATCTCCCCGTCACGGCGGGTGTCGCGGGCCATGTGCAGCATGGGCTCCACGGCGAGCTTGCCGCCGCGGACCAGCCCGAGGGCGTAGGCCGCCGAACTGGCCTTGACGACGGCGTCGCCCTCGTCCAGTACGACGGCGGATGAGCGGAGCACGGAGAGGACGGTGTCCACTCCGGGCGGGAGTACCGCGTTGATGTCGGGGCGCATGGAGCTCCTGGTGGGGCGGGCTTGGTCGCGCTCGCTCCAGCGGAACGCCAGCATGGCGATGACACCGGTGCAAAGACCGGCTATCGCTGCAGCTGCGGCGACCGCCGCGTTCACGTCCATGCATCCAGGTTAAGCAGGCAGAACGACACTTCCACAGCCGTTCGGGTGGCACCTCGAACACTCGTCGCCCAGAGTTCACCCTGGCGACGGGGTTGATTCACTTGTGGTGCCGGAGTCGGACGCGTTTGCGGCGCACCGTGTCAACGTGGGGCAAGAGGCCGCCCCGGCCCGGCCCCCGGGCAGTAGCGCAGTAGGTCAAGAGAGGGACACCAGACATGCGTGACGCGTACCACGAGGAACTGGACTCGATCGGCGAGAGCCTGGTCGAAATGGCCCGGCTGGTCGGTTCCGCGATCGGGCGGGCCACGACGTCCATGCTCGACGCCGACCTGAAGCTCGCCGAGAGCGTGATCGCCGGTGACCAGAAGGTCGACGACCTCCAGCACGACCTGGAGGCCCGCGCCATCGCGCTCCTCGCCCGCCAGCAGCCGGTCGCCACCGACCTGCGCATCGTGGTGACCTCGCTGCGGATGAGCGCCGACCTGGAGCGCTCCGGCGACCTGGCGCAGCACGTGGCGAAGCTGGCGCGGCTGCGCTTCCCGGACACGGCGGTGCCGCGGGACCTGCACGCCACCATCCTGGAGATGGGGCAGCTCGCGCAGCGGCTGATGGCGAAGGCCGCCGAGGTGATCATCACGAAGGACGTCGACCTGGCGCTCCAGCTGGAGCAGGACGACGACGAGATGGACCAGCTGCACCGCACGCTGTTCCAGCACCTGATGGACGACCGGTGGAAGCACGGCATCGAGACGGCGGTGGACGTGACGCTGCTGGGCCGGTACTACGAGCGCTTCGCGGACCACGCGGTGTCGGTGGCGAAGCGGGTCGTCTACCTGGTGACGGGCGAGCACGCGGACGAGCTCCAGCCGCCGACGGCGGTCGACGGCGTCTGACCGGGCCGCGGCAGGGCGGCCGGGCCGGGTCCCGGCGGTCCGGCGGCCGGCGGTCCCGGCGGCGGCCCTCACGTACGGGCGGTCCTGGCGTACGGGCTTTGCGGGGCCTCGACCCAATGCGCCGTTGACGCGCCGGTGCGGCTGGGCATGAATGAGGCGAAGGCGGTCCGTCGTGCGAAGTCCCGTACGCCGCCTGCGAGGAGGAACCATGCCCGATTCCCCCGTCCCCATCACCCCGGAGCAGGAGCAGCCGCCGAGGCCGGAGCCGCTGCGCCTGCCGCTGCTCGCCGCCTGCGGCTGCGGCTCGGGCTGCGGCTGCGGCTGCCAGTCCGGCGCCCCGTGCCAGTGCGGCGGCTGAGCCGCCCGCCCGGTTCGACACGTACAGGGCCCCGCCCCGGCTTCCCCGGGACGGGGCCTCTGCGCGTCCCCCTAGGATGCGGTGGGGGGCGGGGCCGTAGCGCAGAGGTGGTCGCGCGCGGTCTCCAAAACCGCGAGGACGCCGGTTCGACTCCGGCCGGCCCCGCCCTTCCTTTCCCCTTCCGTCCGCGATGAGTTTTCCGCGCCGCGTCGGTCTGTACGCGTGAGACCGACTCACGGGAGGCTGGCCGGCATGAGGAAACTGATCTACGGCATGAACCTGTCCCTGGACGGCTACATCGCCGCGCCCGGCGACGACATCGGCTGGAGCGTGCCGAGCGACGAGCTGTTCCAGTTCTGGTCCGACCAGTTGCGGGCGACCGACCTGTCGCTGTACGGGCGCAAGCTGTGGCACACGATGAGCTCGTACTGGCCGACCGGCGACGAGCGGCCCGGCGCCACCCCGGCGAAGATCGAGTTCGCGCACCGCTGGCGGGACATGTCGAAGGTGGTGTTCTCCTCGACGGTCGACGAGGTCGACTGGAACACCCGCCTGGTCTCCGGCGACGCGGTCGCCGAGATCACCCGGCTCAAGGCCGGGGACGGCGGCCCGATGGACATCGGCGGCGCGACGCTCGCCGGGGCGGCCATGCGGGCCGGGCTGATCGACGAGTACGTGCTGGCCACCGCGCCGGTCCTGGTGGGCGGCGGCACGCCGTTCTTCACCGCGCTGGACAACTGGGTGAACCTCGACCTGGTGGAGACGCGGACGCTTCCCTGCGGCGTGATCCTGACCAGGTACGAGACGAGGCGCTGAGCGCCCACCGTGGGCCCCGGGCAGACGAATGCCCCCGATCTGCGCCGCACGCGCAGGTCAGGGGCATGGTCGCTGTGGCTACTTCTTCTTGCCCTGGTTCTTGACCGCCTCGATCGCCGCCGCGGCCGCGGCCGGGTCGAGGTAGGTGCCGCCCGGGTTGAGGGGCTTGAACTCCGCGTCCAGCTCGTAGGCGAGCGGGATGCCGGTCGGGATGTTCAGGCCGGCGATGTCCTCGTCGGAGACGCCGTCCAGGTGCTTGACCAGCGCGCGCAGGGAGTTGCCGTGCGCGGCCACCAGGACCGTGCGGCCGGTGAGCAGGTCGGGGACGATGCCGTCGTACCAGTACGGGAGCATGCGGACGACGACGTCCTTCAGGCACTCCGTCTTGGGGCGCAGCTCCGGCGGGATCGTCGCGTAGCGCGGGTCCTCGGACTGCGAGTACTCCGTACCGTCCTCGAGGGCCGGCGGCGGGGTGTCGTACGAGCGGCGCCACAGCATGAACTGCTCCTCGCCGAACTCGGCGAGGGTCTGGGCCTTGTCCTTGCCCTGGAGGGCGCCGTAGTGACGCTCGTTCAGGCGCCAGGAGCGGTGGACCGGGATCCAGTGGCGGTCGGCTGCCTCGAGCGCCATCTGCGCGGTGCGGATCGCGCGCTTCTGGAGCGAGGTGTGCACGACGTCGGGGAGCAGGCCGGCGTCCTTGAGCAGCTCACCGCCGCGGACCGCCTCCTTCTCGCCCTTCTCGTTGAGATTGACGTCCACCCAGCCGGTGAACAGGTTCTTCGCGTTCCACTCGCTCTCGCCGTGACGGAGGAGGATCAGCTTGTACGGTGCGTCGGCCATGCGTACGAGCCTAATGGACGCGCGGGGGCGCTCGCGCGCGGTGCGCGCCCCCGCCGATTGACGCGGCGCGTCAATTCGCTGGCGCCGGACGGCCCCCACTCGTAACGTGCCCAGAGCAGGAGAGACGCTTACATCACCGGGGGGATTCCTTATGTCCGTTGCCAGTCTGAGACGGGCGGCCCGGGAGAGCGTGTCGGGGCTTCCGCGCGAGTTCTGGTGGCTGTGGACGAGCACCCTGGTGAACCGGCTCGGGGCCTTCGTCGCCACATTCATGACCTTGTACCTGACGATGGACCGGGGTTACTCGGCGACCTTCGCGGGACTCGTCGTCGCCCTCCACGGCCTCGGCGGCGTCATCTCCTCGCTGGTCGCGGGGGTGATGACGGACCGGCTGGGGCGGCGGCCCACGCTGATGGCGGCGCAGGCGTCGACGGCCCTGTCGGTGGCGCTGCTCGGCTTCATGGAGCACCCGGCGGCCATCGCGGCCGTGGCGCTGCTGGTCGGCATGACCTCGAACGCCTCGCGGCCGGCCGTGCAGGCGATGATGGCGGACATCGTGCGGCCCGAGGACCGGGTGCGGGCCTTCGCCCTCAACTACTGGGCCATCAACCTCGGCTTCGCCGTGTCCGCGACGGCGGCCGGCTTCGTCGCCGAGTACAGCTACCTCGCCGGCTTCCTGGGCGAGGCGGTGCTGACGATGGTGTGCGCGGTGCTCGTGTACGTCAAGCTCCCCGAGTCCCGGCCCGAGAAGGGCGCCGCCGCGGCGGCCGCGGACGCGGAGGTCGGGCTGGGCACCGTGCTGCGCGACGGACGCTTCATGGGGGTCGTCGGGCTGTCGTTCCTGATCTCGCTGATCTTCATGCAGGGGTCGTTCGGGCTGCCGCTGGCCATGGGCGCGGCCGGGTTCTCCACGGGGGACTACGGCCTGGTGATCGCCGTGAACGGGGTGCTGATCGTGCTGTTGCAGATCCCGGTCACCCGGTTCATCGAGCACCGCGACCCGCAGCGGCTGCTGGTGCTCTCGGCGCTGCTCGCGGGGTACGGGTTCGGGCTCACCGCCTTCGGCGGTTCCCTGGGGGTGATCGCGCTGACCGTCTGCGTCTGGACGCTGGCCGAGATCATCAACTCGCCGACCCAGATGGGCCTGGTCGTGCGGCTCTCCCCGCTGCACGGGCGCGGCCGCTACCAGGGCATGTACACGATGTCCTGGGCGGTGGCCTCGCTGATCGCGCCGCTGCTGGCGGGCTGGGTCATCGACCGGTTCGGCGCGGCGTGGCTGTGGGGTGCGACGGCGGTCCTGGGCACCGTCGCGGGCCTCGGGTACTGGCTGCTGATGCGGAACCTCCCGGCGGCGCCCGGCGCCGACGGGACCGCCCCCGAGGAAGCCGCGGCCGACGAGCCCGCCGCCGCGGATTCGGCTTCCGGCTCCGGCCCCGCCGGGCTGCCGCTGCCGGGGCCGGCCGTGACGCCCGCGCCCTCCTCCGCGTGACGAGGGGGCCCGGGCCCGGGGGCTACGACGGGCGCGTCAGGTGCTTGAACGCGTCGAGGTTGCGGGTCGGCTCGCCGCGCGAGACGCGCCAGTCGTACTCGCGCCGGATCGCGCCCGCGAAACCCAGCTCCAGCAGGGTGTTGAAGGCGCCGTCCGCCGCCTCCAGGACCGTGCCCAGGAGCCGGTCCAGCTCCTCCGGGGTGACCACGGCGAGGGGGAGGCGGCCCGTCAGGTAGATGTCGCCGAGGCGGTCCACGGCGTAGCCGAGCCCGTACAGCTTGAGGTTGCGCTCCAGCAGCCAGCGGTGGACGGCCGGCTCGTTCTCGTCGGGGTGGCGGATCACGAAGGCGTTGACCGACAGCGAGTGCCGGCCGAGGCGGAGCGAGCAGGTGGTGCTCAGCTTGCGGGTGCCGGGCAGCTGGACGACGTACGAGCCGGGTGACGGGCTCTCCCACGACAGTCCGGCCCCGGTCAGCGTGCTCTCGATGATCGCGGCGGTGTCAGCCATGGTGGGAGCGTACGCGACGGCGATGATCGTGCATGGCCGCGGTGTAGACGTCCGCCGTGCCGCTCGCGGCCGTGTCCCAGCCGAAGAACTGCGCGTGCCGCGCGGCCTGCGCGCCCATCCGGTCGGCGAGCCCGGGCTCGTCCACGAAGCGGCGCAGCTGCCGGGCGTAGTCCACGGGATCGTGCCCGGGTACGAGGATGCCCGTGACCCCGTCGTTGACGGCGACGGGCAGCCCGCCGACCGCGGCGGCCAGGACCGGCGTGCCGGCGGCCTGCGCTTCGATGGCGACGAGCCCGAAGGATTCGCTGTACGAGGGCATGACCAGCACGGACGCGGCGCGGAACCAGTCGGCGAGCCGGTCCTGCCCGACCGGCGGGTGGAAGTGGACCAGGTCGGCTATGCCCAGCCGCGCGGCGAGCTTCTGCAGGCCCTCCGGCTTGGCGAGGCCGCTGCCGCTGGGCCCGCCGACGACGGGGACGTGCAGGCGGCGGCGGAGCGAGGGGTCCCGGTCGACCAGCTCGGCGACGGCCCGCAGCAGGATGTCGGGGGCCTTCAGCGGCTGGATGCGGCCGGCGAACAGGGGGATGACGGCGTCCTGCGGCAGCCCGAGGCGGGCGCGGGCGGCGGCGCGGCCGTCGCCGACGGTGAACCGGTCGAGGTTCACGCCGGGGTGGACGACGGCCACCTTGCCGGGGTCCGCCTCGTAGTGGCGGACGAGCTCGTCCGCCTCCTCGGCGGTGTTCGCGATGAGGCGGTCGGCGGCGGCCACGATCTGGGTCTCGCCGATGACGCGGGCGGCGGGCTCGGGCGTGTCGTCCTCGGCCAGCGACGCGTTCTTGACCTTGGCCATGGTGTGCATGGCGTGGACGAGCGGGACGCCCCAGCGCTCGGCGGCGAGCCAGCCGACGTGGCCGGACAGCCAGTAGTGGGAGTGGACGAGGTCGTAGTAGCCGGGGCGGTGCCCGGCCCACGCCTGCATGACGCCGTGGGTGAAGGCGCACAGCTGGGCCGGGAGCTCCTCCTTGGCGAGGCCCTCGTACGGTCCCGCGTCGACGTGGCGCACCAGGACGCCGGGCGCGAGGTCGACCACGGGCGGGAGGCCGCCGGTGGTGGCCCGGGTGAAGATCTCCACCTCTATGTTGATCGCGGCGAGGCGCTTGGCCAGTTCGACGATGTACACGTTCATCCCGCCGGCGTCGCCGGTGCCGGGCTGGTGCAGCGGCGAGGTGTGCACGCTGAGCATGGCCACGCGGCGGGGCTTGCGGTGGTGGCCGACCGCCGGCAGGCGCAGCCGCGGGGGCTCGTGACGGGTGGCGCGCGCGGCGGCGAGGCGGCCGCTGATGCTGCCGCCGAGACGGGACACGTACTGGCTCAAGGGAGCAGTTCCTCTCGCTCTGACGATGCTCGGACGGACGGCGCGGCGGGACGGCCCCGGGGCGCTCTCCCGGCGTTGGCACCACGCTGTGTCGACGCTGGACGGCATGACCGCAGGGCTGGACGGCATGACGACAGGAGCGCGGTCGGCGCCCTGCACCGAGTGCAACCCGAACGGCCGTCCCCCGCATTCCGGGGAGCGGGGACTTTCCTCCTCGGTTTGCCGGATTTTTATCCTGCGCGCGCCCTCCGCTTACGCTCGCCCCATGGCCTCCCGCACCACCCCGCCCCCTTCCGCGGGCCGATCCGACCGCACCGGCCGTTCCGAGCGCGCCGACCGCTCCGAGCGCCCGGGCCGCCCGGTGGGCGCGGTGACGCGCGGGACGACCAACCCGAACCGGTTGCGCCGGATGGACCGCTGGATCGCCGCGACGCACGGGGCCGCGCTGCGGCGCGCAGGGTCGCCGGTCGCCGTCGACCTCGGGTACGGGGCCGCGCCCTGGACCGCGGTGGAGCTGATGACGCGGCTGCGGGAGGCGGCGCCGCACGTGCGCGTGGTCGGCATCGAGATCGAACCGGCGAGGGTCGCGGCGGCGAAGCCGTACGAGCGCGAGGGCCTCGGCTTCCGGCACGGCGGCTTCGAGGTCCCGCTGGACGGCGGGGAGCGCCCCGCGCTGATCCGCGCGGCGAACGTGCTGCGCCAGTACGACGAGGACCAGGTCGCGCGGGTCTGGGAGCGGCTGTGCGGGCGGCTGGCGCCGGACGGGCTGCTGGTGGAGGGGACCTGCGACGAGATCGGGCGGCGGCACGTGTGGGTCGCGCTGGGTCCGGAGGGGGCGCGCACGGTGACGTTCGCGACCCGGCTGGGCTCCCTGGAGCGCCCCTCGGACCTGGCGGAGCGGCTGCCGAAGGCGCTGATCCACCGGAACGTGCCGGGCGAGCCGGTGCACGCGTTCCTCCGCGACTTCGACCGGGCGTGGGCGGCGGCGTCCCCGTACGCCTCGTACGGGGCGCGGCAGCGCTGGATCCGGACGGCGCGGGCCCTGGCGGCGGACTGGCCGCTGGCGGACGGGCCGGGCCGCTGGCGGCAGGGGGAACTGACGGTGCGCTGGGAGGCGTTGCGCCCCCTGGGCTGAGCGGGACGGACGGGGAACCGGGAGCCGGGAGCCGGAGAGGCCCGTTGAGCCGTCAGGGGCGGCGGGACCGAGGCCATTTCCGGGCTCTTCGGGGACTTGTCGGGGACTTGTCGGGGACTTCGCGGTGCTTGCCGGCGCTTCCCGGGAGGACGGCCGGAGGTCAAGTACCGCACGGTGGCTTCGCGATGGCGTTCCGGCGGGGCGGGCGGGATCCGGCGGTTATCCACAAGGGTGTTGGAATTCACCGACTCGTGGCACCATCCCGAAGGCAGTGAAAAGTTACTGATGAATAGTCAGATCTGATACGGGATCCGACTCGGGTGCCTGGGGGGACCATGGTGGCCGTAAGGCGACGGCGCGGCGCAAGCACGCTCGTACTGCTCTGCGCGATGGCGATAGTGACGGCCCCCGGCCTCGCGGCGGGCGTGGCACACGCGGCGCCCGCGGCGCCCGCTCCCCCGCCGGCGGCCCCGGCGGCACCGGCTCCCCAGCCCGGCGCCAAGTCGCTGGAGCAGGTCCGCAAGGAGATAGAGGACCTCTACCGCCAGGCCGGCAGCGCCACGGACGCCTTCAACCTGGCCGAGTCCGAGACCAAGGCCCAGTCCGAGAAGATCGTCGAGATCGCCAACCTCGTCGTCGCCGGCCAGAACCGCATCACCGCCCTGAAGGGGCGCGCGGGCGCCGCCGCCCGCGCCCAGTACCGCTCGGGCGGCCTGCCGGCGGGCGCGGAGCTGGCGCTGAGCGAGAACCCGGACCGGTTCCTCGACGGCGCGGGCCGGCTGCGGCAGGGCGAGAAGGCCGCCTCCGATCTCCTGTCCGAACTGGACCGTACCCAGGCCGACTTGAGCCGGTACGCGACGGACGCGGCCGCGCACTGGCAGGCCCTCGAAGCCAACCGCGTCAAGCAGGAGACCGCGAAGAAACAGGTCGAGGAGAAGATCAAGGCGGCGGAGGAGCTGGAGAGCAAGCTGGAGGCCGAGGAGAAGGCCCGGCTGATCCAGCTGGAGCAGGAAGCCCAGTACAAGGCGCAGACGGCGTGGCTGTCCACGGGCGCGATGAAGGACGTCAAGGGCACGGCGACGGACGCGGGGAAGCGGGCGGTCCAGTTCGCCACCGCGCAGATCGGCAAGCCCTACATCTGGGGCGCGGTCGGCCCGGACTCCTTCGACTGCTCCGGCCTGACCTCCAAGGCGTGGCTGGCGGCGGGCAAGGGCATCCCGCGCACCTCGCAGGAACAGCTGCGGCTGCCGAAGGTCGCGCTCAAGGACATGCGGCCGGGCGATCTGATCATCTACTTCGACGACGCCAGCCACGTCGGGATGTACGTCGGTGACGGCGCGATGGTCCACGCCCCGCGGCCGGGCCGGCACGTGACGATGGCGGGGGCGGGCTCCATGCCGATCAAGGCGGTCGTCCGCCCCGACGCGTAGGCGTCCCCCGCGGATCTCGCCGGCCGAGTCCGCGCCGGGCCCGGCACCGTCCGGCCCGGTCCCGCCCGGCGCCCGTGGCGAAGGACACAGCCACCGCCCCCGGAGGCAACCAACCCGCCGTCCACGGCGTCTCGCTCCACGGGACGTACCCCGGGCCTCCGTGACATTGGTCATCCGGTGAGGCCGATTTTCCCCCGCGATAACGGCATATGACGCAGGCCCGGCCGGGAACGGCATTCCGCTCCCCGGTCCGGGACCGCTAGGGTCTGCCCGACGAGCGCACCCCCGGGGGGAGGGAAGGAACCGGAGACGATGCCCGTACCCGTACCGCGGCAGAGGGACACCCCGGCCGCGGAGAGCGGTCAGGCCGTTCTGCACACCGCCGCACCGCCCGCCGCCGCACCCACCACGCTGGTCGGCGCACCGGCGGCCGCGCGGCCGGTCCCGCAGACGGCTCCGCCGGCGACCCCGCTGACCCTCCTGGTCATCCAGGACGACCCGGCGGGCGGCCTCACCGTCCCCGAGGTCCTCGACGCCGACGGCCACCGCATCCGGCTCCGCACCGCCCGCAACCTCACCGAGGCCGCGCGCCTGCTCACGCCGGACGTGCACTGCATCCTGCTGGACCTGTCGCTGCCCGCCCCGGCCGCCACCGACGACGACCTGGCCGCGCTCCGCCAGGTCCTCGGGCTCGCGCCGCACCACGCCGTCATCGTCCTCACCTGCGAGACCGACGCCGAACGGGCGGCCGAGGCCGTACGCGTCGGCGCCCAGGACTTCCTCTTCCGGGACGAGCTGGACGGCCGGCTGCTGAGCCGCGCCATCCGGTACGCGGTGGAGAGAAAACGGGCCGACATAGCCCAGTACAAGCTCGCGGAATCGAAACTGCGCGCCCAGGAGAACGCCCGCCTGGAGCGCGGGCTGCTTCCCCACCCCCTCCTGGAGGGCTCCGACCTCCGCTTCGCCGCCCGCTACCGTCCCGGCCGCAGCCGGGCGCTCCTCGGCGGCGACTTCTACGACACCGTCCGCACGCCCGACGGGACCGTCCACGCCATGATCGGCGACGTCTGCGGCCACGGCCCCGACGAAGCCGCCCTCGGCGTCGAGCTGCGGATCGCCTGGCGGGCGCTGACCCTGGCCGGCCTGTGCGGCGACGACCTGCTGGCCACCCTCCAGGAGGTCCTGGAGGTCGAGCGCCCCTGCGACGAGATCTTCGCGACCCTGTGCACGGTGGACATCGCCCCGGACGGCCGCCGCGCGGGCCTCTGCCTCGCCGGCCACCCGGCGCCGCTGATATCCAGGCCGGGCCGCCCCGCCCGGCTGCTCCCGTACGAGAACAGCGGCCCCGCGCTCGGCCTGCTGCCCCGGGCCCGCTGGCCGCGCCGCCAGGTCGAGCTGGGCGGCGCGTGGAGCCTGATGCTGTACACCGACGGCCTGATCGAGGGCCGGATCGGCGAGGGCAGGGAACGCCTCGGGCAGGACGGCATGGTCGAGATGATCAACCGGCACCTGGACCGCGGGCTGACCGGAGACGCCCTGCTGGAAGCCTCCGTCACCGAGGCCCGCCGCCTCAACGGCGGCGAGCTGACCGACGACGTGGCCGTGGTCCTGCTCTCCCGCGGCGGCGGCTGAGCCGGCCGGCCCGGCCGGACGGGGTCACCTGACGGCGTCCGCCGATCGGGTCAGCGGTCCGGGTCAGCGGCTCGGGGCACCGGCTCGCGTCACCGGCCGCCGTTGTAGGGCCCGTACGGCCCGTCGCTGCTGCTTCCGCCCCGGCGCCGGCCGCCGCCCGAGACCTGCTTGAGGGCCGGCCGCACGTCCACGAAGAAGACGATCGTCGCGACCAGCCCGGCGATCTGGAGGAACAGCATCCCCAGGAAGAAGTCCACGAGCACGGTGATGCCGAGGAGGACCATCCAGAAGGTCTTGCTCTGCTTCTCCGCTGCGCGGTAGGCGTCCTCACGGGCCACCAGCGCCATGACGAAAGCCACGACGGCGAGCACCAGCATGGCCAGTCCCAGCAACGGGACCACACCTCGATCGAACCCGTCCATCAACCACATCGCGATGACCGCTTTCTCCCGCTCCGCACGCCGGACGACGTCTGCCTCCACGCTACCGGCAGTGGTTCCTCCGCGGAGAGCACAACGGGCCGGACACCCGTCGAGGTGCCCGGCCCGCCCCGTGTCATGCGGTTCAGCTCGCGTCGCCCTGCACGGCGGCGGTCTTCTTCGCCGTGCTCTTGCGCGCCGCGGGCTTCTTCGCGGCGGGCTTCTCCGCCCCGGCGGCCGCCTCGGCGGCGTCCGGCTCGGTGACGACCGGCTCGGTGACGACCGGCTCGGTGACGACCGGCTCGGTGACGACCGGCTCGGTGACGACGGTCCCGGACGCGGCCTCCGGCGCGGGCTCGACGGCCACGGCGATGTCGACGATCTCGTCGGAGACCTCACCGCGCCAGGTCCGGACGGCCTGCTCGCCGTGCTCGGCGACCTTGTCGTACGTCTCCTTGGCGCGCACCGCGTACTCGGCGGCCACGCCGACCCCGCGCAGCGCCAGGTCCTGGGCGGTCTCGCCGAACTTCTTCGGGTCGATCGCGCCGAACACCTCGGCAACCTTCGCGGAGACCGCCTCCTGCGCCTCCTTGGCCGCACCCCGGGCCTTCTCCTGCACGGCCTTCGGGTCGGTGTTCTTGACCGCCTCGATGCGCGCGGGGGCCTCGGCGCGCAGCTGCTCGATGAGCCCCGGCACCTTCTTGGCCTGCTGCACGGCCAGGTCGGCGGTACCGGCGGCGAAGTAGAGCGGGGTGGGGTCGGTGAGGGTCTTCTTCAGGTCATCGGCGATGGCCATGTGCGGGTCCTCCCGGATCCAGGTCAGTTCGTCTTCTGCGGCATCTCGTCGTCCACTACGGCATCACGTCGGTGGCGGACGCGTCGGGCGCCCCGTCCGCCGGGGCCGTGCCGGCCGTGTCGAGCGCGTTCTCCTTGCGGAAGGACTCGTAGATCTGGAGCAGCACCTGCTTCTGCCGCTCGTTGATGGACGGGTCGGCGAGGATGACGGCCCGCGTCTCCACCTCGTCCCGGTCCCGTTCGTCCAGGATCCCGGCCTGCACGTACAGCGTCTCCGCGGAGATCCGCAGCGCCTTGGCCAGCTGCTGCAGGATGTCCGCGCTCGGCTTGCGCAGGCCGCGCTCGATCTGGCTCAGGTACGGATTCGACACCCCCGCGGCCTCGGACAGCTGCCGCAGCGAGAGCTGGGCCTGCCGGCGCTGCTCGCGAAGGTATTCGCCGAGGTTTCCGACGTTGAGCGATGCCATGCCCCGATCCTGCCCGAGCTTGCTAACTATTGCAAGCAGCCGCTTGCAGGATCTAGCACCCCGGGACGGTGGCGATGGCCACCGTCGCGTACAGCTCCCGTGACTCCGCCGTGCGGACCTCCAGGCCCGCCGAGGACAGGGCCGAGGCCGTCCGCGCGGCCTGGTGGGCGCTCGTCTCGATCAGCAGGTGCCCGCCCGGGGCCAGCCAGGGCAGTGCCCCCGCCGCGACCCGGCGGTGAACGTCCAGGCCGTCCGCGCCGCCGTCCAGGGAGACCAGCGGCTCGTGGTCCCGGGCCTCCGCCGGCATCAGCGCCACCTCGTCCGTCGGGACGTACGGGGCGTTCACCACCAGGACCTCCACCCGGCCCCGCAGCGACGCGGGCAGCGGCCCGTACAGGTCGCCCTCCCACACCGCGCCGCCGTACGGGGCCACGTTGCGCCGCGCGAAGGCCAGCGCCACCGGGTCGATGTCCGCCGCGTGCAGCTCCACCCCGCCCGGCACCCGCGCCGCGACCGCCGCGCCCAGCGCGCCGACCCCGCAGCACAGGTCCAGCACCACGGCGCCGGGCCGGACCAGCGCCGCCGCCTCCCGCACCAGGAACTCGGTGCGCCGGCGCGGTACGAAGGCCCCCTCGCCCACCTCCACGCGCAGTCCGCCGAACTCCGCCCAGCCCACCACGTGTTCGAGTGGCTCACCCGCGACCCGGCGGGCCAGCAGTCCCGCCAGGTGGCCGTCGTCCCGCGCGGCCGAGACCAGCAGGTCCGCCTCCTCCTCGGCGAAGACGCAGCCCGCGGCGCGCAGCCGCTCCACCAGTGACCTCGAATGCGTCATGTGCCCGGTCTCCTCCGGTCCCGCGTCGCCTGTGTCCGGCCGTACCCCGCGGCCGCTCAGAAGACGTCCGGGCACCACGGCCGCCGCGCCGTGCGGAACACGGCGTCCGCCAGCGCGACCGCCCCCGGGCGCTCCTCCGCGATCCGTCCGAGCAGGGCCAGGCGCACAGCGGACTCGTCGCCGAGGTAGAGGGAGCCCAGCGCCGACACCTCCAGCCGCAGGTCCGCCGGATCCGCGGTGCGCTCGCACGCGCCCTCGGCCGCGTCCAGCCGGTAGCGGCCGTCCGCGAGGCCCGCCGCGTCCGTCACCTCCAGGACCAGCACCCCCGGTACGGCGTACGTCCGCGCGCGCAGGGCCCGTACGACGTCCAGCACCCGCACCCACAGGAAGTCCGCCGTGGTCACCAGCGCGGCGGCGCGCGGGTCGGGGAGCAGCTGCGCGACGAGGTCGTCGGGCGCCCGGAAGCCGGTGCGGACCCTGGCCACCCAGTCGATGGAACACAGGAAGTGCCACAGCGCCCGCTCCGCGTCCGCGGTGACCGCGAGCAGCTGCTTGACCCGCAGGGTGTTCTTCGGGAGCTTCGCGTCCGTCCAGTGCCCGTCGGCGGCGTAGACGGCCAGGCCGGCCACCTCGCCCGCGGCCGTCCGGTACACGGCGTAAAACTGCTCCTTGTACGGGCGGTACGACAGCTCCTCCGCACCCGTCGCCAGGCTCCACCAGCGCGCGTCGCGGTCCACCGCGCCGTGGGTCGCCGCCCGCAGGCGTTCGTGCAGCCCGGGGCCGGTCCGGCGGGCCTCGGCGGCGTCCACCAGGTCGATGCGGCCGCCGTCGGCGGGCGCCGACCACCGGGGGTCCAGCCCGGCCCGCGGTACGTCGATCTCCCATTCCGAGACGGACGCGGCGGGCCCGTACCCGTACCGCCCGTAGATCGGGTACTCGGCGGCGATCAGCGTCGACAGCACGTCGCCGCGGTCGCGGGCGGCGGTCAGCTCGGCGGTCATCATGCGGGTGAGCAGGCCGCGGCGGCGGTGCGTGGGGAGCACGGTGACATTGGTGACCGCGCTGGAGCCGACGGCCGCGCCACCGGGCACGGTCAGCTCCTGCGGGAACGAGCGGAAGGTGGCCACGCAGCGCCCCGTGCCGGGGTCGAACGCCCCCTGGGTGCGCGCGAGGTCGCCGTGTCCGGCGCGCTGGGCGACGTCGGAGTCGCTCACCGCGGCGGCTTCCAGGAAACCGGTGTTCACGGTCCGCAGCCAGTCGGGCAGTTCGGATTCGGCGATCGGCCGGACATCAGCGCTCATGGCGGACCACGCTAATCGGCCCACCGGCCCGCGTCCCGCGAATATCCGGGGCCGGGGCGCGCGGTGGCGCCGGGTGCCCGGGGAGGCCGGGCGGGACGCTCACGCCAGCAGGTCGTCCACCTGCGCCTCGCCCTCGCGGTATCTGCGGGTGATCTCGCCGCTGCAGTCGTCCGCCGTGCGCTGGAGCGCATGCCGGCGCCGCGAGACCTGCTGCTCGTACCGGACCAGCCGGCCCAGCCCGTCGTGGAGTTCGCCGTCGGTACGGGCGCCCAGGTCGGAGAGCTCCACGTCGGACAGCATCTCCGCCGCCAGCACCCGGTACTCCTCGCTGTGCGGAGTGCCGAGTGTGACGTGCCGGGCGGAGGCACTGCGGCTGGAGGGGGCGTCGGCGAGGATCTCCGAGAGCCGGTCCACCACCGGCGCCTCGGGGTCGGTCCGCCGGGCGAGCTCGGCCCGCAGGATGTCGATGCGGCCCTGCAACAGCCGCCGTACGTAGCTCAGATCGGCCTCGTCGCGCTGCGCGTCGCGGCGCAGCGCCCGCAGCTCCGGCAGCCCGAGGGCGGTGGCCGCGGCCGCCGTGGTCGCGGCCGCCGGGACCGGGCTTTCGGCGGTGCGCTGCGCGGGCGGTCGTACCGCGGCAGCGGAGATGGAAGCGGGTGAAGCAGGTACGGAGGTACCAGAAGTATTCATACGAACGAGTCCGTCCCCTCGACCGGTGCGGCGCACCCGCACCGCCTGCGTGCATCGTGCCACTCTCCGTGGCCCGGGTGCAGTCCCACTGCACCCGATCGGCCCCGGACGGGTGCACGCCTGGTACACAGGTGGTATGCGAGCAGTGGTGCAGAGGGTGGACGGCGCGAGCGTCGTCGTGGCCGGCGAGACCGTCGGGGAGATCGTCGGCGAGGGACTGTGCGTGCTGGTGGGGGTGACCCACGACGACACGCCGGAGAAGGCCGCGCTGCTGGCGCGCAAGCTCTGGTCCGTACGGATCCTGGAGGCGGAGAAGTCGTGCAGCGACGTGGACGCGCCGCTGCTGGTGATCTCCCAGTTCACGCTCTACGGGGACGCCCGCAAGGGCCGGCGCCCCACCTGGAACGCGGCCGCGCCCGGCCCGGTCGCCGAACCGCTGGTGGACGAGGTCGTGGCGCAGCTGCGGGCGCTGGGCGCGACGGTGGAGACGGGCCGCTTCGGCGCGCAGATGCGGGTCTCGCTCACCAACCACGGCCCGTTCACCATCGTCATCGACATCTAGCCCCGGCGGCTCCGCGGCTCACGGCGCCACAACGACCTCCTGCGCGGCCGCCGTGCCGCCGACCAGCAGCGGCGCGTCCACCGGCACGTTCCGCTTGACCAGCGCGAGGGCGATCGGGCCGAGCTCGTGGTGGCGCACCGAGGTCGTCACGAAGCCGAGCTGGCGGCCCTCCTCGCCGTCGGCGGCGAGCCGGACCGGGGCGCCGTGCGCCGGGAGCAGCACCTCGGAGCCGTCCAGGTGCAGGAAGACCAGGCGGCGCGGGGGCTTCCCCAGGTTGTGGACGCGGGCGACCGTCTCCTGGCCGCGGTAGCAGCCCTTCTGGAGGTGGACGGCCGTGCCGATCCAGCCCAGCTCGTGCGGGATGGTGCGGTGGTCGGTCTCCAGGCCGAGCCGCGGCCGGTGCGCCTCGACGCGCAGGGCCTCGTAGGCGAGGAGTCCGGCGGCCGGTCCGTGGGCGACGGCGAAGGACTCCAGCTCGGCGCGGGGCAGGAAGACGTCGCGTCCGTGGGCGGTCTCGCGTACGGCGTGCTCCTTGGCGACCTCGGCGATGGAGCCGGCGGGCAGGTGGACGACCGCGAACTCCTCGGTGCGGTCGGCGACTTCCACCCGGTAGAAGAACTTCATGGACTCCAGGTAGGCGATCAGCTCCGCCTGGGTGCCGGGTTCCACGTGCACCCAGGTGGTCTCGCCGTCGTCGACGAGGTAGAGCGCGTGCTCGATGTGGCCGTTCGCGGAGAGGATCAGGGCCTCGGTGGCCTGGCCGGCCGGCAGCTCGGTGAGGTGCTGGGTGAGCAGCAGGTGCAGCCAGCTGAGGCGCTCGGCCCCGGTCACGGTGACCACGCCGCGGTGGGAGAGGTCGACGAAGCCGCGGCCGGCGGCGAGGGTCCGCTGTTCGCCGTACAGCTCGCCGTAGTGGGCGGCGACGCCCTCGTCGCGGCCTTCGGCCTGCACGGCGCCGGGGAGGTGGAGCAAAGGGCTGCTGGTCATGGGACCAAGCGTACGACTCGGCTACGCCTGCGCGGCACGGTGCTTGGCCGCGCACTTCTCGCAGAGCCCGAAGATCGCGAAGTGCTTCATGTCGGTCTCGAACCCGAAGGTGGTGCGGAGCTTCGCGGTGAACTCGGCCGCGATGTCCACGTCGGCCTCGATCACGTCGGCGCAGTCCCGGCAGACCAGGTGGATGTGGTGGTGCCGGTCGGCCAGGTGATAGGTGGGGGCGCCGTGGCCGAGGTGGGCGTGCGAGACGAGCGCGAGCTCCTCCAGGAGCTCCAGCGTCCGGTACACGGTGGAGATGTTGATCCCGGACGCCGTCTTGCGCACCTGGACGAGGATCTCGTCCGGGGTGGCGTGCTCCAGGTGGTCGACGGCCTCCAGCACGAGCTGGCGCTGGGGAGTGAGCCGGTACCCGCGCTGGCGCAGGTCGGTCTTCCAGTCGGTGCCTTCGGTGCCTTCGGCGTGCTCGGTCCTCACCACCCGGCCAGTGTAAGCGCGGGGAGGGGACCGCGGGCGGTCCCGCGGTCCCCTCGTCGCACGGCCCGTGGAACGGGCGGGCGGATCAGCGGAAGAAGGCGATGCCGTCGTCCGGCATGTCCGGGAGGTTGCGCGCCATCTCGGCGACCTCCTCGGGCGTGACGACCTTCTTCAGCTGGGCCGACATGTACGGGCGCAGTTCGACGTCGGGGGTGGCCTTCTCGCCGACCCACATCAGGTCGCTCTTCACGTACCCGTAGAGCCGCTTGCCGCCGCTGTACGGGCCGGAGGCCGCGGTGCGGGCGACGGCGTCGGTGGCCAGGTCGATCTGCGGCTTCTGGTCGGCGAGCTCGCCGTACCAGACCTCGACGACGCCCTGGTCGCGGACCATGACGATCTCGACCTTGCGGTCCTTGTCGATGCGCCAGTAGCCCGACTCGGACTCCAGCGGCCGCACCTTCTCGCCCTCGGCGTCGAGGACCCAGGTGTGGGAGGTGTACTCCAGGAAGTCCCGGCCGTCGTGGCCGAAGACGACCTCCTGGCCGAAGTTGCACTTCTCCTCACCGGGGAAGTCGAAGACTCCCGCGCCCTCCCAGGTGCCGAGGAGGAAGGCGAGCGGGACGAGGCCCGGGTTCAGGTCGGACGGGATCTGGATCATGAATGGCTGCTCAGGCGATCTGTCGGAGGGGTTCCGGGGCGGTCAGCTGCGCGGACGCTCAGCGCTGACCCTGGTACAGCTTCTTGACGGCCAGGCCGGTGAAGGCCATGACGCCGACGCAGACCAGGACCAGCAGGGAGGTGAAGACTGCCTCAAGCACGGGGTGCTCCTCGGAGGATTCGGTGCGGTGTACGGGCCGGTCCCCAAGCCTACTGGCCCGGGGACCGGCGCACTCTGTGAGGTCCGCCGTACCGGTGGCTCCGGCCCGCGGTCAGCGCAGCAGCTGGTGCTGCAGGATCACCGTCTGGTGGAGGGGGACGGCGGGCAGCACCTCGCCCTTGCGGCTCTGGAGGATCACCGCCTGGACGTCACCGGACTGGACGCATCCGATCCTGACCTTCTCGTCGCCCACCGGGACGGACTCCTCGTGGACCGAGAGGCCGGTCCCGTCCGGAACCGACTGGTCGATCCTCGCCTTGCCCCACACCCCGTCGGTCTCGATCCGGTTCACGCCGTTCAGGTTCATGTCGGGGCCGCAGCCGTCGAAGGCGTCCGTGAAGCCCGAGGCGTGGAAGCGCAGCAGGTAGAGGCGGGTCCGGATGCCGTCCGGGGTGGTCCAGCCCCGGCCGACGATCTGGCGCAGGCCGTCGTCGGCGAACTCCTGCTTCATCTTCGCGCGCACGGAGGCCCCGTACTCCTCCAGGAAGGTGTCGACGGCCACCACGCCGTCCTTCTCCACCTTCAGCGCGGCGTCCGGGGTGGACCCCAGGGGCGCCGGCAGGAGCAGTTGCGTGAGGCCGGCGTAGTGGATGCCGTCCTCGTTGTCCGGGGCGAAGGGCAGGGCCGCGCCCGGGGGCAGCGCCGGCTTGGCCAGCTCCGGGTAGGTCCAGCGGCCGTCGGACGCGGTGGACAGCCCGGGGATGTCGGTGCGCTCGGGCTGGGAGATCCCGTACGCGACCCCCGTGGCGGCGGCGCCGAAGACCAGGAAGGCGGCCGTCCAGCGCAGGAACGCGAACAGCTTGCGGCGGTCCCTGGGAGCCGCGGCCGGGGCCAGGACCTCGGCGCCGGATTCCGGCGCGGGCCGGGTTTCCGGGGCGGGAGGGGCCGCGGCTCGCGGGGCCGCGGCGGCCTCCTCCGGGGCGGGCCCGGCTGCGATGGCGGGATGCTCGGTCACACGGACTCCCCGGGGGACTTCAGGTGGTTCAGCTGGTTTTTGAGGAACCCGACGGCTTCGGTCACCGAGAACTCGGGCTTGGGCCCGAAGGCGCGGAAGTTGACCATCACGTCACTCTCGACCGCCACGCAGTAGAGGGAGTCGATCTTCTCCTTCTTCTCCTCACCGACCGGCAGCACCCAGCACTTGGCGTCCGGGTAGCCGTCGACCTTCGGCGCGCCGCGGTCGGCGCCGCTGAGCTCCATGAGCTTCTTGGTGACCTCCGAGAAACCGCCCACGGCCTGCGGGCCGGCCTGCATGAGACGGACCTCCGCGACCAGGTAGCCCGAGCCCTTGGTGTAGCTGCGCCCGGCCAGGCCCTTGAGCTTGAGGCCGGCCAGCATGTCGTCGCGCTTCTTGCGCTCGGTGCTGGACAGGCCGTCCCTGGCCTCCTTGAAGCCCTCGACGGCCTTGTCGCCGGAGACGAAGAAGTTGTTCCCGTCGCCCGCGAGGTCGGGACCCGGCGTGAAGCCGCTCGGAACCGGGAGCAGCTTGCCCGAGAGGGCGTTCGCCGGCACCGGCGCGGGCTCCTCGGCCTTCTGGACCTTCTCCCCGAGGGGGACCCAGTAGGCGGTGGGCGCGGTCCGGTCGGCGTCCGCGACGGCGGAGACCGACCAGACTCCGCCGCCCGCGAGCACGGCGACGGCCAGACCCGCGGAGACGAGGACGGCCGTCTTACGGCGGCGGGGGGTCACCGGCCCGGCAGGCGCGGCCTCGGAGGGCGGGGCCGGGGGAAGCGGGGCATCGGGAAGCGGAGCCTCGGGCCGCGCGGCCGGGGCCTCAGCGGCCGGGGACGTCGGGAGCGGGGCCGCGGGCCCGGGTGCCCCGGCCGGGGCCGCCGGGGGGTTCTCGTTCTGCGGCTCGGTCACAGTCGCTCCAGCTGTCGCTCGGCCAGGCGGACGATGTCGCTCTCGGCGATCTTCCCGCCGCGGTTGTCGTGGTAGTAGATCGTCATCACGATGTCGCCGCGGCGGGCGATGGCCGTGGCACCGCGGGTCGGCTCGTAGCCCGGCTGCTCCCGGGCCTTCGAGTCCACCCAGACCCGCCCGAGGTCCCAGGAGATTCCGGGGATGGCCACGCCGGCGTAGCCCGCGTTCTCCTTCAGCGGCATGAAGGACGCCTGGTTCTTCTGGTAGTTCTCCGCGCCGGCGTAGTCGGTGAACTGGACCAGCTGGACCTGGACGAAGACCCGGTCACCGCGTGACCAGTGCGTCGAGGCGACCCGCCGGAGGCCCTCGGACGCGAATTCGCTCACGGCCAGGTCCGGCTTCTCGAAGTCCGCCGCGAAGACGTCGAGGCTGTCGTAGCCCTTCCCCTCGGGCTTGGTTCCGTCGGGCGCCTCGATCAGCAGCTTGCCGAGGTCGTCGTCGTTCTTGTGCCAGCGGTTGGCGTTGATCGTCTTGTTCGTCGTGCTGTCGTCCGGCGCGAGCGCCTTCGGGGCCACCAGGGTCCGCTGGGCCAGTGGCGGCAGCGGGGTGGGGTCGCGGTGGTACTGGACCGCGTAGCCGGCGACGGTTCCGGCGAGGACGCCGAGTACGGCCGCGGCCGCGATCAGGAGGGTCGTACGGCCCCGGCCGCGCGGTGGCGCGGCGCCGTCGGCCGTGTCGGCTACGGCGGCTACGGCGGCTACGGCGGCTACGGCGGCTTCGGCAGCGACCGGGGCCGTACCGGCAGCCGGTGCGGCGATCGGGTCCGAACCATCCGGCTCCGGGGCGGATTCATCCGCTTTCCGCAGCTCGGGGATGGTCTGTTCGTGTTCCAAGAATGTCCCCCACAGGGCTGGACGCGCCGGCTGGTTACCCGCGCGTACCCATGACCCGTTCCGGGGAGAAGCAGTTGTAAGGATGTCTATTACATTCTTGTCTCACTGGGTTTCACGGCTCGCGTCGCCGTTTTCCGTCCAGTTCGTCCCACCACTCGTCGGACTTCGGGTCGCCCGAGGGGTCGTCCCACCAGCGGTCGTCCGGGCCGCGCCGGTTCGCGATCATCGCGGCGACCGGCGGGATGACCATGGCGACCACGCACAGGGCGACCGCCGCCTCCACCGACCACAGGCGCACGAAGGACCAGGCGGAGACGAAGAGGAACAGGCATCCGCCCATGAGCAGGAAGTAGACGCGTCGGCGCCGGGCGTACATACCTCCAGCGTAGAGCGGGACGCCGCGCTGACAAGTGCGCGGACCCGGACGGCACGAAGGGCCGCACCCCGATCCAGTGGCGTCCAACCCCCGGGGGTGCGGCCCTTCGGCCGGCTCTGCGGTCATACGGTCGTGCGGTTACGCGGTGGTGCGCGGAGCGGTGGTCAGACCGCGATCGCCACGTCCGTCACGCCGCCGGCGTCGGCGACCACGACGTTGCGGTCGGCCGTGCCGCCCGGAACGAGCGCGCGCAGCGTCCAGGAGCCGGTCGCCGCGTAGAAGCGGAACTGGCCGGTCGCCGAGGTCGGGACCTCGGCGGTGAACTCACCGGTCGAGTCCAGCAGGCGGACGTAGCCGGACACCGGCTCGCCGCCCTGGGTGATCTGGCCCTGGATGGCGGTCTCACCGGGCTTCAGCGTCGCGAGGTCGGGCCCGCCGATCTGTGCTCCACACATGTTCTCTGTCCTGTCCTAGAGAGGTCGTACGTGACTACGGGCCCTGCGTGCCCGGCAGGGCCGACTGCTGGGCTACTTGGCGGGGCCGAGCTCGATCGGCACGCCGACCAGCGAGCCGTACTCGGTCCACGAGCCGTCGTAGTTCCTGACGTTCTCCTGGCCCAGGAGCTCGTGCAGCACGAACCACGTGAGCGCGGAGCGCTCACCGATGCGGCAGTAGGCGATGGTGTCCTTCGCCAGGTCGACCTGCTCGGCCTCGTAGAGGGCGGTCAGCTCGTCGTCCGACTTGAAGGTGCCGTCGTCGTTGGCGTTCTTCGACCACGGGATGTTGCGGGCGGTCGGCACGTGGCCGGGACGCTGCGACTGCTCCTGCGGGAGGTGCGCCGGGGCGAGCAGCTTGCCGGAGAACTCGTCGGGCGAGCGGACGTCGACCAGGTTCAGGGAGCCGATCGCGGCCGTGACGTCGTCACGGAAGGCGCGGATGGACTTGTCCTGCGGCTTGGCCTTGTAGTCGGTGGCCGGGCGGTTCGGGACCTCCTTGCCGTCGACCAGGTCGCGGGAGTCGAGCTCCCACTTCTTGCGGCCGCCGTCGAGGAGCTTCACGTCCTGGTGGCCGTAGAGCTTGAAGTACCAGTAGGCGTAGGACGCGAACCAGTTGTTGTTGCCGCCGTAGAGGACGACGGTGTCGTCGTTGGAGATGCCCTTGGCGGAGAGGAGCTTCTCGAAGCCCTCCTGGTCCACGAAGTCACGGCGGACCGGGTCCTGGAGGTCGCTCTTCCAGTCGATCCGGACGGCGTTGGTGATGTGGTTCTTGTCGTAGGCGGACGTGTCCTCGTCCACCTCGACCACGACGACGTTCGCGTCGTTCAGGTGGGCCTCGACCCAGTCGGCGTCTACGAGGACGTCGCTGCGGCTCATGGTGTTCTCCTCCGGGCAGTGTGCGGCGGGCTGTGCTGCGGGTGCTGCGAGGTGCGTGCGGTGCGGATGCGCTCGCCCGGTCCTGCGCGGGGAGGCGTCAGGGATCGGGAGGCAGGTGCGGTCACGCGGGAAAGCCGTCGTCCGGCTGGTGGAGCGGATGCGCTCCACAGGTCACATGGATCGACAGAGCATGGCGGCGACGCGACACAGGTCTACTGCCCGCCGCTTCGTGAGGTCCGCCTGCTGATGCTTCATAGGCATGGATCGTAGGGACGAATCGACCGCTCTGTCACCGGCGTGTCATATAGCGAGACAGGATCGTCCGAATAGTGGGATGAGAGAGCTCCGGGCGGCCGCCGCGCCGCTCCCGGGGCCCCTCCCGCGGCCCGTCCATCTGCGGATCGGACCGCACCGTCTCACGATCCGGCCAGCACCACGTTCGAGCCGGTCAGCGCGAGGTGCACGCCGGCCTCGTCGGAGGTCAGGGCCGACAGCCGCAGTCCGGCGGGCAGCCCGCCGTCGAGCCGGCGGTCGAAGTCGGTCTTCTTGCGGACCAGGCCCTCGATCCCGGGGATGCCCTCGCCGGGCACCTCTTCGGCGCGCACGCGGACGACCTTGCCGTCCTTCGGGTCCTTCGCGTCCTCCAGGGTGACGGTCGACACCACGCTGCGCGTCAGGGACTTGCCGAACACCTCGATGCCCGCGGTGACCTTCACCTTGCCCGGAGCGCCGCCGTAGGCGAGGGTCGCGCCGGTCTGCGAGGCCGCCGTCAGGTCGGCGTACGTGATGAGGGCGCTGCCCTCGGCGCGCCGGGCGGTGCCGCGCGTGTAGTCCCCGTTCAGCGACACCCCGCGGAAGCTCGCGTCGAGCTCCGCGAGACGGGTCTTGCGGCCGTCCGCCATCGCCTCGACGCCGCGCAGCTTCAGGTCGACCCGCTCCAGGTCCCGGCTGGCCGCCTGGGTCAGGAACGGGAAGCCGTGTATCTCCACCTCCGCGGTGCCCGCCAGACCCTGGCGGGACTGGATCCGGTCCGCGAGCTGGTTCTCGGCGTATCCGGCCGCCCAGCGGTCCGCGCCGACGAAGAGCGCCCCCAGGACCACACCGATGATCACGACCACACGTAGAAAGCGCACGTGCCCCTCCCCCTGACTACTTGTCGGTACGTGCGCCTAGTGGACCATGCCCGTTGTCGGGCAGGGATCAGCCCACCACCCGCCCGATCAGGTACACGGCGGGCGCGGCGGCCGCCAGCGGCAGCGCGACCCCGGCCGTCATGTGCACGAACTTCGACGGATAGTCATACGCCGCCACGCGCAGCCCGATCAGCGCGCACACCCCGGCGGCGAGGCCGACCAGGGCCCCGCCGGCCCCGAGGGAGGTCAGCCCGCCCACGGCGATGCCGGCGCCGGCGGCAGCCGCCAGCGAGACGCCGACCGAGGGCGCGGTGGGCAGCGGCAGGGCGCGGGCGAAGACGGCGACCGCGACGGCGGCCGCGCCGACGGTGACGGCCGCGGAGTCCGCGGCCAGGTATCCGGCGCAGACGATCGCCAGGGCGGCGGAGGCCACCGAGGCCATCAGCCCGTACATCCGCTCGTCGGGGTCGGCGTGACTGCGCAGCTGGAGCACGAGGGTGAGCAGCACCCAGGCGCCGAGGGTGCCGACGATCGCGCCGGGTCCGTACGGCTCGTCCACCGCGAGCACGGCCGCGTCGGCGACGAGGGCTCCGGCGAAGGCGAGGGCGATGCCCTGGCGGGCCGGCCACATGCCGTTGAGGCGGAACCAGCCGGCCGCGGTGAGCCCCTGGAGGGCGACCAGCGGCACGAGCAGGGCGTACGACCCGAAGACGGCGGCCGCGGCGAGCAGCACCCCGAGCGCGGCGGTCAGCAGGGCGGGCTGCGGACCGGGGTCGATGATCGGCGACCGGCCCTCGGCGCGGGCCTGGGCGGGGTCGACGGCCCGCAGGGTGTTCCCCGCGAGGGTCGGCGGGGAGTACGCGGGCTCCTCGCCGGCCGCCTCCGGAGCGGCGGGCGCGGCGTGGGCCGGACCCCGGGCCGCTCCCGGGGCGGCCCCGGGAGCCGCCCCGGGAGCGGGGTAGGGCGGCAGGTAGGCCGTCTGCTCGGCGGCCGGGCCCGCGGACTGCCCGGCGGCGGCCGGGCCCGCGGGCGCGGACCGCTCGGGCTCCGGTTCGGTGGCCTGGGGCGGCAGGTACGCCGTCTGCTCGGCGGCGGCCTCCGGCCAGCCGGAGGCGGCGGCGCCCCGGGACCAGTCCTGGACGGGCGCCTGCGGGGCGTGGGCCTGCGGGGCCGGGACCTCGTCCCGGAACCACCCCTCGGGCGCCGCGGCGGCCGGCTCCGGGGCCGGGGCGGCCTGGGCCTCGTCCCGGTAGGGCGGCAGGTACGCCGTGGCCTCCGCGGGGGCTTCCCGGTAGGGCGGCAGATACGCCGTCGCCTCGGCGGGGGCCTCGTCCCGGTAGGGCGGCAGGTACGCCGTGGCCTCCGCGGGGGCTTCCCGGTAGGGCGGCAGATACGCCGTCTCGGCGGCGGCCGGGGCCGCCGTGCCGCCGTCCTGCGGCCAGCCGGCGGCGGGCCCGGCCTGCGCGGCCTGGGCCTGCGCCGGCTGGTCCTGCTCGGCCGGCGCCTCGTCGCGGAACCAGCCGTCGGGTGCGACCGCCTGCGGGTACGCCTGCTGCTGGGGCTGTTGGGGCTGCTGGGGGTACGCCTGCCGGGCCTGCGGCGCGTACGCCTGCTCGGGCTGCTGCCCGTACGCCTGCGGGGCCAGCTGCCCCGGGTCCGCCTGCGCCGGGTACGACTGAGCCGGGTACGACTGCCCGTACGGCTGCCCGTACGCCCCGTCGTCCGGGGGCGTTCCCGCCCCGTCGGCGCCCTGGGCGGCGGCCTCGTCGCGGAACCACCCCTCGGGCGCCACCGGCCGGTCGGGGGCCGCGCCGACCGGCGGGTGCACCGGCTGGTAGCTGGTGTCCCAGGTGTCGGACTGCCAGGTCTGGGTGCCGTACGGGTCCTGCGGCTGGGCGTACTGCTCCTGCTCCGCCGGGGCCTGGCCCTGGGCCCGCTGCTGCCGTTGGTGCTGCTGTTGCTGCTGTTGCTGCTGTTCTTCGGGCGTGCTCATCGGCTCCCGCTCACCCGCCCGCGAACGGGGGGAGCACCTCGACGGTGCCCCCCTCGGCCAGCTGGACGGAATCGTGCGGGCGCTTGCCCACAGGCTCTTCGTTCACGAGGAAGGAGCAGCGCAGCAGGACCCGGGTCAGTTCCCCGGGGTGGCGTTCCCGCACGGCGTCGAGCGCCTCGGCCAGGGTGCGCGCCGAGTACGGCTCCTCCGCCGTCCCGGCCGCGGACTTGGCCGCCGCCCAGTAGCGGATGGTTCCGGTTGCCACTGCTGCTCCTATCGTCGGCTCTCTACCGTCGGCCTCCATGATGACCCCTCCTACCCCCCGCTCCGACGTGCATCCACGCGCCCCGTGTGCGCCCGGACGGTCCACCCGGAGGCCGCCGATCCGGTGAAACCGGGGCATACGCTGGACAGAGGCGTGGCAGGGACCACAGAACCGGTACCGGTAGAAGCCTCGGCCACGAAAGGGGCGGTGGGCTATTCTGCTGCGAAGAGGATCCGGGCAATGTTGCCCCCGGGTCCTTTTGTGCTTTCAGCGCGTTGAACAGAACGAGAACGGTGGTGTCCCTCCGGGCCTCAGGGCGCGGGGCCGGCCGGGACACCGCACACGAGGCACGACGCAGCACGCACCACGCACCACGTACGAAGCCGTACCGCGCACGTCCTCGACGGGACCGAGGAGGAACCGACGTGATGGACCAGCGAACCGTGTTCGACCGCCCGACCCGGGCAGGTGGTCGGGCATGAGCTCTCTCCTGCTGCTGACCAACGCCCTGCAGCCGTCGACCGAGGTGCTGCCCGCCCTCGGCCTTCTGCTGCACAACGTCCGGGTGGCGCCCGCCGAGGGCCCCGCCCTGGTGGACACCCCCGGAGCCGACGTGATCCTCGTCGACGGCCGCCGCGACCTGCCGCAGGTGCGGTCGCTGTGCCAGCTGCTCCGCTCCACCGGGCCGGGCTGCCCGTTGCTCCTCGTCGTCACCGAGGGCGGTCTCGCGGCCGTCACCGCCGACTGGGGCATCGACGACGTACTCCTGGACACCGCGGGTCCCGCGGAGGTCGAGGCGCGGCTGCGGCTGGCCACCGGCCGCCAGCAGCTGGGCTCGGACGACTCCCCGATGGAGATCCGCAACGGCGACCTGTCGGTCGACGAGGCCACGTACTCCGCCAAGCTGAAGGGGCGGGTCCTGGACCTGACCTTCAAGGAGTTCGAGCTGCTGAAGTACCTCGCCCAGCACCCGGGCCGGGTCTTCACCCGCGCCCAGCTGCTCCAGGAGGTCTGGGGCTACGACTACTTCGGCGGCACCCGGACGGTGGACGTCCACGTACGGCGGCTGCGCGCGAAGCTGGGTCCCGAGCACGAGTCGCTGATCGGCACGGTCCGCAACGTCGGCTACCGCTTCGTCACCCCCGAGAAGGTAGAGCGGGCGCAGGCGGAGGCCGCGGCACAGGCGGCGGCGCAGCTGGCGGCGCAGGCCGCGTCCGCCGCGTCCCAGGCGGCCGCGCGGAGCGCCGCGCAGGGCTCGGGTCACGGCTCCGCCCCGGACGCCGCGGCCGTCACCCGGGCGGCCGAAGACCCCGTGGGCATCCACTCCGCAGGACGCCCTGCCCAGAGGTAGGTCACCCCGCGTAGACTGCCGCGCGTGGCCAAGGTGACGCGGGATGACGTGGCGCGACTTGCGGGTACTTCTACCGCCGTCGTGAGCTACGTCATCAACAACGGACCCCGGCCGGTTGCCCCGGCCACGCGCGAGCGTGTCCTCGCCGCGATCAAGGAGCTGGGCTACCGCCCGGACCGGGTCGCCCAGGCGATGGCCTCACGGCGCACCGACCTCATAGGCATGATCGTCCCGGACGCCCGGCAGCCGTTCTTCGCGGAGATGGCGCACGCGGTCGAGCAGGCCGCCGCCGAGCGCGGAAAGATGGTCCTGGTCGGGAACTCCGACTACCGCGACGAGCGCGAGGTCCACTACCTCCGGGCGTTCCTCGGCATGCGGGTCTCGGGCCTGATCCTGGTCAGCCAGGGCATGAGCGAGCGCGCGGCCTCGGAGATCGAGGCATGGGACGCGCGGATCGTGCTGCTGCACGAGCGCCCCGAGGCGATCGACGACGTCGCCGTCGTCACGGACGACATCGGCGGCGCCCAGCTCGCCACCCGCCACCTGCTGGAACACGGGCACCCGTACGTGGCCTGCCTCGGCGGCGTGGAGAACACCCCCGAGGTCGGCGACCCGGTGGCCGACCACGTCGAGGGCTGGCGCCGGGCCATGCTGGAGTCCGGCCGCTCGGTGGAGGGCCGGCTGTTCCAGGCCCCGTACAACCGCTACGACGCGTACAAGGTGGCCCTGGAGGTCCTCTCCGGGCCGGACCGCCCCCCGGCGATCTTCTGCGCGACCGACGACCAGGCGATCGGCGTCCTGCGGGCCGCCCGCGAGCTGCGCATCGACGTGCCGGGCGAGCTGGCCGTGGCCGGGTTCGACGACGTCAAGGAGGCGGCCCTGACGGACCCGCCGCTGACGACGATCGCCTCCGACCGCCCGGCGATGGCGCGGGCCGCGGTGGACCTGGTGCTGGACGACGGGCTGCGGGTCGCGGGGTCGCGGCGGGAGCGGCTGAAGCAGTTCCCTTCGGCGCTGGTGATCCGGCGGTCGTGCGGCTGCCGGTAGCCTCCGGCGGTCGGTGGGGGTGTGCTCTGCTCCGGCCGGGCCTCTGCGCGCGGCGTCCTCCGCGCGTTCCTGCCCGCGGGCCGGCTTCTCGGGGCTCCGCCCCGAACCCCGCGCCTCAAACGCCGGCGGGGCTGATCGTGGTCGCTGCCGCCCCGGATGTGCCGCCTCGCCAGTGGGAGGCTGGGCGCGACTGCTGCCAATATGTCGCTTTTAATGGCATTCGGGGTTTGAGGTCCTGATGGACGGGGTCCGAAGCGCCTGAGGGGCTGCGAGCGGCTTACCACAGGTCCTTATATGGGGCATACGCGGTTCTGTCGGGCTTCTCAGGCCAGGCTCAGGAAGCTCTCATGATCCGCGGACAGAGTCGGGGACATGACCGACAGCTTCCGCCGCGAAGGCGAGTACCCGCAGGAGAACCGCCCGGCCCAGCACCCGCCCTTCGGCGAGGACTGGCAGCGGGGGCGTGACCGGCTGGCCCAGGACGCGGCGGGGGCCTCGTACCCGCCGCCGCCCGCGTATCCGCCCGCCCCCGCGCCCGGCTGGCACGAGGCGCACCAGCCTCCGGTCATCCAGGGCGAGACGGTGCCCCCGGCGGGCGCCGCCTGGAGCGGTCCCGCCCACGCGGCGCCCGCGCCCCGCGCCAGGAGGCCGGTCGCGCTGCTGGCCGCCGTGGCGCTCGCCGCGGCCGTCGTCGGCGGCGGCACCGCGGCCGCCGTGCAGCAGTTCGCCGGGCACTCGGCCGCCGGCTCCGGCGGCGGGGTCAGCGGCTCCAACGTCTCGCAGTCCAGCATCGGCACCGTTTCCGGCGTCGCCGAGCAGGTCAGCCCCTCCGTCGTCCGCATCGACACCCGTACCGGCTCCGGCCAGGGCACCGGCTCCGGCATCGTGATCACCGCCGACGGCGAGATCGTCACCAACAACCACGTGATCAGCGGTGCCTCCGAGATCCAGGTGACGATGAGCGACGGCAAGAAGTACAGCGCGAAGACCGTCGGCACCGATCCCGACAAGGACCTCGCCCTGATCAAGCTGGAGGGGGCCAGTGGCCTCAAGCCCGCCAAGCTCGGCGACTCCGGCGGTCTGAAGGTCGGCGACCAGGTCGTCGCCATCGGCTCCCCCGACCGCCTCACCGGCACCGTCACCAGCGGGATCGTCTCCGCGCTGGAGCGCGAGGTGAACGTACCGAAGTCGGAGCAGCAGTCCCCGCAGAGCAGGCAGCAGCAGGGCGGCGGCTTCCCGTTCTCCTACGGCGGCCAGCAGTTCAACGGGAACACCGGCTCGGAGACCACCTCGTACAAGGCCATCCAGACGGACGCCTCCCTCAACCCCGGCAACTCCGGCGGCGCCCTCGTCAACATGAACGGCGAGATCGTGGGCATGCCGTCCGCGATCTACTCCCCTTCCAGCGACAGCGCCGGCGCCGGCAGCGTCGGCCTCGGCTTCGCCATCCCGGTCAACACCATCAAGGCCGACCTCGACTCCCTCCGCAAGGGCGGCCCCGGCGGCGCCGGCTCCGGGACCGGCGGCGAAGGCACCGGCTCCGCCACCGGCGGCGCCGCGAACGGCTTCGGCACCTCCTTCTAGCGTGCGGGCCGGGCGCCGCGCGGCAGGCGCGAGTGTGACGACACCCCCCAGCCCGCCCGTGCGAGGCTGGAAGGCGCCGCCGCGCACCGACCGCACACCCCTGGGGGAGCATCCATGAACGCCGCCGAAGACGACCAGCAGCGCATCCTCGTCGTCGACGACGAGCCGGCCGTGCGCGAGGCCCTGCGCCGCAGTCTCGCCTTCGAGGGCTACGCCGTACAGACCGCCGTCGACGGGATCGACGCCCTCGACAAGGCGGCCTCGTACGCCCCCGACCTGATCGTGCTGGACATCCAGATGCCCCGCATGGACGGTCTGACGGCGGCCCGCCGGCTGCGCGCCGCCGGGGGCGTCACCCCGGTGCTGATGCTCACCGCCCGCGACACCGTCGGCGACCGCGTCACCGGCCTCGACGCGGGCGCCGACGACTACCTCGTCAAGCCGTTCGAACTCGACGAGCTGTTCGCCCGCGTCCGCGCCCTGCTGCGCCGCAGCTCGTACGCCGCCCCGCGCACCGGCGGCGCCGAGCCCGAGGACGCGCTGGTCTTCGGCGACCTGCGCATGGACCTCGCCACCCGCGAGGTCACCCGGGCCGGGCGCCCGGTGGAGCTGACCCGTACCGAGTTCACGCTGCTGGAGATGTTCCTCGCGCACCCGCGCCAGGTCCTGACCCGGGAGCAGATCCTCAAGACCGTGTGGGGCTTCGACTTCGAGCCGAGCTCCAACTCCCTGGACGTGTACGTGATGTACCTGCGGCGCAAGACCGAGGCGGGCGGCGAGCCCCGCGTCGTGCACACGGTGCGCGGGGTGGGCTACGTCCTGCGGGCCGGCGAGAGCGGGCCCGAGTGAGTCCGGCGGCCCGGTTCCGCGCCCTGCCGCTGCGCTCGCGCCTGGCGCTGCTGGTCGCGGTCGCGGTGGCGGTCGCCGTGGCCGGGGTCGCGGCGGTGTCCTGGGTGATGGTGCGCACCCAGCTGCGCGACCAGCTGGACCGCTCGCTGATGGCGACCAACCCGAACCCCGAGGTGGGGCGGGTCCTGGAGGTGGGCCGCTGCGTGACCCGTCCCGCCGAGTCCAAGCAGGACATCGCCGGGAACCTCAACGCGACCGTCCAGATCGTCACCGCCCAGGGCGGGCACTGCTGGGTGAGCGGACCGGCGACCCTGCCCGTGACCGCCGTCGACCAGGAGATCGCGGCCGGCAAACGGCGGGCCACCCTGCAGGACGTGACGACCTCCGACGGCGTCGACATGCGCGTCTACACGACGCCCGCACAGGTGTCCGGCGGGCGCGTGTTCGGCATCTCCATCGCCAAGCCGCTCGCCGACATCGACAAGCCGCTGTCCACCCTGGCCTGGGTCCTGCTGTTCGTGTCCGGCGTCGGCGTGGTCGGCGCGGGCGCGGCGGGGCTGTGGGTGGCCCGTACGGGGCTGCGGCCGGTCGACGAGCTGACCGACGCCGTCGAGCACATCGCCCGGACCGAGGACCTGACCGTACGCATCCCCGACGAGGGCGACGACGAGATCGCCCGCCTGTCGCGGTCCTTCAACTCCATGACGGCCGCGCTCGCCTCCTCCCAGGAACGCCAGGCCCAGCTGATCGCGGACGCCGGGCACGAGCTGCGCACCCCGCTCACCTCGCTCCGTACGAACATCGAGCTGCTCGCGCGCAGCGAGGACACCGGGCGGGCCATCCCGCCCGAGGACCGCCGGGAGCTGCTGGCCTCGGTGAAGGCGCAGATGACGGAGCTGGCCGCGCTGATCGGGGACCTCCAGGAGCTGTCGCGGCCGGACGCGGTCTCCCCCGGCCCGCTCGGGGTGGTGGCCCTGCACGAGGTCGCCGGGACCGCGCTGTCCCGGGCCCGGCTGCGCGGTCCGGAGCTGGACTTCAGCTCCGCCCTGGAGCCCTGGTACGTACGGGGTGAGGCGCCCGCGCTGGAGCGGGCGGTGGTCAACGTCCTGGACAACGCGGTGAAGTTCAGCCCGCCGGGCGGCAGGGTCGAGGTGACGCTGCGGGCGGGCGAGCTGACCGTACGGGACCACGGGCCGGGCATCCCCGCCGAGGACCTTCCGCACGTCTTCGAGCGGTTCTGGCGCTCCCCGTCGGCGCGCGCCCTGCCCGGCAGCGGGCTGGGCCTGTCGATCGTGGCCCGTACGGTGCAGCGCGCGGGCGGCACGGCGCGGCTGCGCGCGGCCCGGGACGGCGGCCCGGGCACGGAGGCGGTGCTCCGCATCCCGGGCGCGCCGGCCCCGCCGCCGTCAGTTGTGCCGGATCAGTGAGGCGACGAGGCCGCCCCGGGTGTTCGGGAAGTCCATCGGGACGATGCCGAGGCCGGTGCGGCCGGCCATCTCGCCGCCGTCGACGAAGCCGTGGACCTGGGGGTTGAGGCGGTCGGAGTTCCAGCGGGGCGGCATGTAGGCGGCGGTGCTGGCGTAGTTGACGAAGAGCTTGCCGGGCTGCTGGACGGCCTTGCGGAAGTGGTTCTCGATCCGGCCGCGCTTGGCGAAGGGCTCGGTGTTGTAGTCGTCCTGGATGTCGAAGACGTTCCCGTCGCCGTAGCGCAGGCCGGGCAGGCCGCCGTTGTCGGCGAGGAGGACGACCTTGCCGCGGGCCTGGCCGAGGGCGGGCAGGGTGTCGGCGATGCGGAAGAGCGGGCGCCAGCCCCGGTTGTCGAGGTAGTCGTCGAAGACCGCGCGGAAGGTGGCGTCGCTGTCGCCGGAGTACTCCTGCTTGACCCGCATGAGGACGGTCTCGGAGGGGTGGGCGGCGAGGAAGTTCCAGCAGGCCACCAGGACGTCGCCGAACATCAGGTCCTGGAAGAAGGCCGCGTGGTGGATGGCGAACGATCCGCCCGTGACCCGGCAGCGGACGTCGAGGAAGCGGATGCCGGAGTCGAGCTGCTGCGCGATCGAGGTGTTCTGGCAGGCGACGTAGAGACCGCCCTTGGTGGCGCCGGAGTCGTGGGTGCCGGGGATGGTCATCCGCTGGAGGGGGGTGGCGTCGCCGAGGCCCGCCATCCAGTCCTGGGTGCCGAGCGCCTTGGCGGAGGCCGGTGCCGCCGGCCCCAGCCCGATCGCCGCGCCGGTTCCCGCCGCCAGTGCTCCGACCAGAAACGCCCGCCGGTCCAGTCCCATGTCCGCCCCTTCGCCGACCCAGTGATGGGCGGATTATGGCGTGGACACCTCAGGAATACTACCTACCGGTAGTGCCGGATCCGGGCCGCGCGACGGGCGCGTCCCCTTCGTCCAGCAGCGCGGCCAGCCCGCGCAGCCCCGCCGCGAGCTCCCGGCCGGTCGGGGCCTGCTCCGGGTCGGTCAGGGCCTGCACCATGACCCCGGTCATCAGCGCGATCTGCACCGACCCCAGGCTCCGGGCGTCGGCCTCGGCCACCTCGGACTCCGGCACCCCCCGCAGCAGCGCGGCCACGTGCGGGCGGGCGGCGCGCTGCCCGGCGGCCAGCGCGGCGAGCAGCTCCGGCGAGGACTGCGCGTGCACGAACGCCTCGACGTTGGCGATCCACAGCCAGCGCAGCTCGCCGAAGTTGCGCACCTTGCGGTCCCACATGTCGGCGAACCGCTCCTCGGCGCTCTCGCCCTCCCCCGCGAGCCCGCCGACGGCGTCGCTCCACTCGTCGATCGCCGCGAAGAGCGCCTGGTTCAGCAGCGCCTCACGTGAGCCGAAGTGGTAGCCGATCGCCGCCATGCTCACCCGCGAGGCCGCGGCGATGTCGCGCACGGTCGTGCGCAGATAGCCCTTCTCCTCCAGGCAGCGGCGCGCTCCGGCCAGCAGGTCCTCGCGATTTCCCATGGCGGGATCGTAGCCGCGCGCCTTTTTGGGCAAGCGCCCTACACGAGCGTATTGCGCACGTGCCCAACTCCTGTCAGGCTGGGACCACCCAGACATGACGGAACGGGGAGAACGCATGCGCCACGACCTCACGATCGACGACCGCACCCTGTCCTACCTGGACTTCGGCGGCCCCGGCCGCCCGCTCCTGGCCCTGCACGGCGGCCTGTCCGAAGGCGCCCACTTCACCGGCCTGGCCGCCGCCCTCGGCGACGACTGGCGGGTCATCGCCCCCGACCAGCGCGGCCACGGCGACTCCGACCGCGCCGACGCGTACGACCGCGCCGGATACGTCACCGACGCCGTCGCCCTGCTGGAACACCTGGGCCTCACCGCCGCCCCCGTGGCCGTCCTCGGCTTCTCCCTCGGCGGACTCAACGCCTACCGGCTGGCCGCCGACCGGCCCGACCTGGTCGGCGCGCTCGTCAACGTCGACGCCCCCGTGGAGATCCCGAGCCCCCTCGGCCACGGCTTTCTCGGCTTCCTGCCCGGCCTTGCGTACACCGCGGAGACCCGCGGGGAACTCGTCGCGGCCTGCGGTCCGTTCGGCGAGGGCGTCGCCCCCTTCCTGCGGCCCCTCCCGGACGGCTCCGGCTGGCGGCTGCCGTTCCACCCGCAGGACACCCTGGAGACCGTGGAACAGGGGTACGGATCCCACTGGGACACCTGGCTCGCGAGCGACTGCCCGGCCCTGCTCGTCCACGGCCTGCGCAGCACGGCCCTGCCCCAGGCCCAGGCCGACGCGATGGTCGCCCGACGCCCGGGGACGGCGTACGTCGGCCTCGACACGGAGCACTACGTTCCGTTCCAGGACCCGGAGGGCTTCACCCAGGCGGTCAGGACGTTCCTGGCCGGCCTCTGAGTTCCTCGCCTCTGAACCTCTGTGCCTCTGAACCTCTGCGTCTCCGCGCCTCTGTGCCTCTGCGCCCCTCCCGGGACGGGGAACGCCGGAGGGGCGGCGGGCCGTCGGGCCCACCGCCCCTCGGGGCGCACTGCGCGCGGTACCGCGCGGGAACTACTTGACGACCGTGATCCGGTTCGCCGCCGGCGGGGCGATCGGGGAGGCCGCGGAGGAGTTGTTCGTCAGGTAGGCGTTGAAGCAGTCCAGGTCGGACGCGCCCACCAGCTTGTTCTTGTGCTCCTTCAGGACGGTGAACCCGTCACCGCCGCCCGCGAGGAACTCGTTCATCGCGACGCGGTAGGTCTTGGCCGGGTCGATCGGAGCGCCGTTCAGCCGCACCGAGTCCACGACGATGCGGTCCGCACCGGCCTTCGTCGTGTCCAGGGTGTACGCGAAGCCCTTCGACACCTGCAGGATCTTCGGGCTCAGGCCGTTGACCGGGCCGCTGACCTGCTGCTGGAGCGTGGTGATCAGCTGGGCGCCGGTCAGGTCCACGACGTTCATCATGTTCGTGAACGGCTGGACCGTGAAGGACTCGCCGTAGGTGACGACGCCGTCGCCCTCCTGGCCCGAGGCCCTGTAGGCGAGGTCCGAGCGGATGCCGCCCGGGTTCATCAGCGCCAGCTGCGCGCCGCCCTTGTCGGCCGGGGCCAGCGCCTCCAGCTGCGCGTCGGCGATCAGGTCGCCCAGCGGCTTCTCGAACTCCGGCGAGCCGCGGCCCGGGATGTCCGCCGAGATGAAGCCCTGCGGACGGTTGGCGACCGGGGCCGCCAGCTCGTTCCAGCGCTGGATCAGCTCGGTCATGTCCGCGGCCTTGGGCTGCTCGCGGGTGACGACCTTGTTGACCGGCTTCGGCGAGGTGACCGGCGTACGGACGATGTCCTTGGTCTGCCGGTCGTACGTCAGCGTGGTGTCCGTGTACAGGCGGCCGATGGAGGCGGCCGAGGTGACCGTACGCGGGTTGCCCGCCGGGTCGGGGATGTTGCAGGCGTACGCCTGGTGCGTGTGGCCGGTCACCAGCGCGTCGACCTTCGGGTCCACGTTCTTGGCGATGTCGACGATCGCACCGGAGATGCCGGCGCCCGCGCCCGGGGCGTCGCAGTCGTAGTTGTACGCGCCGTTCGCGGGCAGACCGCCCTCGTGGATCAGCGCGACGATCGACTTCACGCCCTGCTTGTTCAGCTCGGCGGCGTACTTGTTGATCGACTCGATCTCGTCGCCGAACTTCAGGCCCTTGACGCCCTCGGCGGTCACGATGTCCGGAGTGCCCTCCAGGGTGACGCCGATGAAGCCGATCTTCACGTCCCCCTTCTTCCAGATGAAGGTGGGCGACATCAGCGGACGCTTCGTCTTCTCGTCCGTCACGTTCGCGGCGAGGTAGGGGAACTCGGCGCCCGTGAAGGTCTTGCCGAACTCGTAACAGCCCTCGACGGGGTGACAGCCGCCGTACGCCATGCGGCGCAGCTCGGTCTTGCCCTCGTCGAACTCGTGGTTCCCGACGCCGGACACGTCCAGGTCGAGCTTGTTCAGCGCCTCGATGCTCGGCTCGTCGTGGAAGAGCCCGGACAGCATCGGGCTGCCGCCGATCATGTCACCGGCGGCGGCGGTGACGGAGTACTCGCGGCCCTTGCGGGCCTCGCGCAGGCTGGTCGCGAGGTACTCGACCCCGCCCGCGGGTATGGCTTTGGTGGTGCCGTCGGCCTGACGTTCGGTCACGGTGCCGGAGGAGCCCTGCGGGGGCTCCAGCGTGCCGTGGAAGTCATTGAACGAGAGCATCTGCACATCGACGGTCCGGCTCTTGGCCGCACCGCCACCACTCGCGGCGCCGGCCGGCAGTGCGGCGGCGACCATCGCCCCGGCCCCGACCGTGACGGCGAGGGCGGTGAGGGTCAACCGGCGGGAGCGGCGGAGCCGTTGTGGCGTCGCTGACATTTGTTCCCCTTCGTGGACAGCGAGACAGCTTGGGAGGTCCGCCGCAGCCTATGGTCAACGCGCGTAGCGCGACAGGGGGGAACGGGTATCGAGGTGGTTACGCGCAGAAGACGGACCGCCGCCCGGGCCGCGCTCCACCACCGGGCCGCCGCGGTCGTAGGCTCGTGCCATGACTGACGCAGCAGGGGCCCTGGAGCCGGGACGGCAGATCGAGACCCTCGACGAACTGACGGAGGAGCAGGCCGGCGCCGTACTCGCCCTGATCGAGGACGCGGCACGCACCGACGGCACCCACGCCGTCTCCGAACAGGGCCGGCTCCAGCTGCGCGGCGGCCCGCGCGAGGGCATCCGGCACTTCCTGCTCACCGCGGACGGCCGGCTCGCGGGGTACGGGCAACTGGAGGACACCGACCCGGTCGAGGCCCCGGCCGCCGAACTCCTCGTCCACCCCGCGCTGCGCGGACGCGGCCACGGGCGGGCCCTGGGCTCGGCCCTGCTCGCCGGCTCCGGCAAGCGGCTGCGGGTGTGGGCGCACGGCGGCAAGTCCGCCGCCCGGCACCTCGCGCAGGTCCTCGGCCTGACCCTGTTCCGCGAACTGCGCCAGCTGCGCCGCCCGCTCGGCGCGGACGCGGCCCCACTGCCCGAGGCCGCGCTGCCGGCCGGGGTGACGGTGCGCGCCTTCGTCCCCGGCACGGACGACGCGGCCTGGCTCGCGGCGAACGCGGCCGCCTTCGCCCACCACCCCGAGCAGGGCTCGCTGACGCAGCGCGACCTGAACGACCGGATCGCGCAGCCGTGGTTCGACCCCGAGGGGTTCTTCCTCGCGGAGCGGGCCGGGAAGCTCGTCGGATTCCACTGGACGAAGGTCCACGCGGCGGAGAGGCTCGGCGAGGTGTACGTGGTCGGTGTCCTCCCCGGCGCCCAGGGCGGCGGCCTGGGCAAGGCCCTCACGGCGATCGGCCTGCGCCACCTGGCGGCCCGGGGCCTGCCCACGGCGATGCTGTACGTGGACGCCGACAACCCGGCGGCCCTCGCCGTGTACGAGGGCCTCGGCTTCACCACCCACGAGGTGGACCTGATGTACCGCACCGAAAGCTGACCCCACCCAAGACCCAGCCCCGCCGAAACCCAGGCCCCGCCCCAAAGTCAGCCCCGCCGAAACCCAGGCCCCGCCCCAAAGTCAGCCCCGCCGGCGGTTGAGGCGCGGGGTCCGGGGCGGAGCCCCGGCAACGGCCCCGCACGGGACCCCCCGCACCCGGGAAGCCCCCGCCGCCCCGCACGGCACCCGGCACGGGACCCGCACGGCACCCGGCACGGGACCCGCACGGGCCCCCGCCCACCCCCGCGGAAGCGACTCGTGCGCCAGCCGGACCCGGGAAGCCACACGCCATTCACCGGGCATTAAGACGCGCTTGCGACCCTCCCGGCATGCAGCCCCGACTCCGACTGACGGCCGACACGTCCGACGCGCCCGTCCTGCCGCGCGGGCGGAAGAATGGAGTCATGAGCCACCAGCCCAGCGCGGGCCCCACCGAGGTCCCCGCCCAGCACCCGTCTCACACGCCCGCTCCCCCCGCGCCCCCCGCGTCCGTCACGGGCGCCCACGCGCGGATAGGTTCCATCTCCGCGCACCGCCCGAACGTCGATCTCGAACCCGATCTCGACGCGGACCTGGACGCCTACGACGACAAGGACGGCGGCGAGCTACCACCGGGCCGCTTCCTCGACCGCGAGCGCAGCTGGCTGGCCTTCAACGAACGGGTGCTGGAGCTGGCCGAGGATCCGGCGACGCCCCTCCTGGAGCGCGCGAACTTCCTGGCGATCTTCGCGAGCAACCTCGACGAGTTCTTCATGGTCCGCGTCGCCGGCCTCAAACGGCGTATCGCGACCGGCGTCGCCACCCGTTCGGCCTCCGGCCTGCAGCCCCGCGAGGTGCTGGACCTGATCTGGACGCGCTCGCGCGAGCTCATGGCCCGCCACGCCGCCTGCTTCCAGCAGGACATCTCCCCGGCCCTGGCCGAGGAGGGCGTCCACCTCATCCGCTGGCCCGACCTCACCGAGAAGGAGCAGGCCCGCCTCTTCACGCTGTTCCGGAACCAGATCTTCCCGGTGCTGACCCCGCTGGCCGTGGACCCCGCGCACCCGTTCCCGTACATCTCCGGCCTGTCCCTGAACCTGGCCGTCGTCGTGCGCAACCCCGTCAGCGGCCACCGCCACTTCGCCCGGGTCAAGGTCCCCCCGCTCCTCTCCCGCTTCCTGGAGGCGTCCCCGCAGCGCTACGTCCCACTGGAGGACGTCATCGCCGCGCACCTGGAGGAGCTGTTCCCCGGCATGGAGGTGCTCGCGCACCACATGTTCCGCGTGACCCGCAACGAGGACCTGGAGGTCGAGGAGGACGACGCCGAGAACCTCCTCCAGGCCCTGGAGAAGGAGCTCATGCGGCGCCGCTTCGGGCCGCCCGTCCGCCTGGAGGTCGAGGAGTCCATCGACCCGGGCGTACTGGACCTCCTCGTGCAGGAGCTGAACGTCAACTCCTCCGAGGTCTACCCGCTGCCCGGCCCCCTCGACCTGACCGCCCTCTTCGGGATCGCCTCGCTGGACCGGCCGGAGCTGAAGTACCCGAAGTTCATCGCCGGCACCCACCGGGACCTCGCCGAGGTCGAGTCCGCGTCCGCCCCCGACATCTTCGCGGCGCTGCGCGAGCGGGACGTGCTGCTGCACCACCCGTACGACTCGTTCTCCACCTCGGTACAGGCTTTCCTGGAGCAGGCCGCCGCCGACCCGGACGTGCTCGCGATCAAGCAGACGCTGTACCGCACGTCGGGCGACTCCCCGATCGTGGACGCCCTGATCGACGCCGCCGAGGCCGGCAAGCAGGTCCTCGTACTCGTCGAGATCAAGGCCCGCTTCGACGAGCGGGCCAACATCAAGTGGGCGCGCAAGCTGGAGGAGTCCGGCTGCCACGTCGTGTACGGGCTCGTCGGCCTCAAGACGCACTGCAAGCTGTCGCTCGTCGTCCGCCAGGAGGGCGACCAGCTGCGCCGCTACTCCCACGTCGGCACCGGCAACTACCACCCCAAGACCGCCCGGCTCTACGAGGACCTCGGCCTGCTCACCGCCGACCCGCAGGTCGGCGCGGACCTCTCCGACCTCTTCAACCGGCTGTCCGGCTACTCGCGCCGCGAGACCTACCGCCGGCTGATGGTCGCCCCGCGCTCGCTGCGCGACGGGCTGATCGCGCGGATCGACAAGGAGGCCGCCCACCACCGGGCCGGCCGCCCCGCGTACGTGCGCCTGAAGATGAACTCGATCGTCGACGAGGCCCTCATCGACTCGCTCTACCGGGCCGCCCGGGCGGGCGTCCCCGTCGACATCTGGGTCCGCGGCATCTGCGCGGTGCGGCCCGGGGTCCCGGGGCTCTCGGAGAACATCCGGGTCCGCTCGATCCTCGGCCGCTTCCTGGAACACTCCCGGGTCTTCGCCTTCGGCAACGGCGGCGAGCCCGAGGTGTGGATCGGCAGCGCCGACATGATGCACCGCAACCTCGACCGCCGCATCGAGGCACTGGTCAGGGTCGCCGACCCGGCCCACCGCGCGGCACTGGACCGGATGCTGGAGACCGGCATGTCCGACGCCACCTCCTCCTGGCACCTGGGCCCGGACGGCGAGTGGACCCGGCACAGCACGGACTCCGAGGGCCAGCCGCTGCGGCACGTACAGGAGATGCTCATTGACGCCCGGAGGCGCCGGCGTGGCTCAGCCAAACCATGACCCGATGGCGGGCGCGGGTGACGTGCTCGCCGCGTTCCTGCGCTCCCAGGCCACCGCCTTCCTACGCGGACTGCGCCTGCACGACGAGAGCCCGGCGAGCGGCGCCGACTCCACCGGCCGCTTCGAGGCGGCGCGCGGCCTTCGGGGCGCCGCGCGCCGCATCAGCGGCTCCCTGGCCACCTTCCGGGTGGTGACCGAGTCCGCCTGGGCGGACGGGCTGCGCACCGAGCTGGTGTGGCTGTCGTCGACCCTGGCGCACGAGCACGCGTACGCCGCCCGGCTGGCCCGGCTGATGGACGCCCTGCACCGGCTGTCGGGCTCCCCGGAGGTCCCGGCCCCGCGCGGTGCCTCGTCGGCGGGAGCGCTCACGGTCGGTTCCGCGCGCGCCGGCGCGCTCCTGGAGCGTCAGCTGACGCTCGCCCGTACGCGCGCCCACTCGGCGACCCTCCAGGCGCTCGGCTCCGCCCGCTTCCACGCGGTCGCGGACGCGGTGGCGGTGCTGGCCTCGGACGTCCCGCTGGACCCCGTCGCGGCCCGGGGGCGGGTGGACGAGGTCCTGCTCCCGCTCGCGGCGGTGGCCGAAACCCGCCTGTCGGCCGCGGTCGCGGCGCTGCCCCCGGCCGACGGCGGGCACCCGTACGACGCGGACCACGACGGGCTCTGGCACGAGGTGCGCCGCCTGCTCCGCATCCACCGGTACGCCCGCGAGGCGCTGGGCGAGGACGTGGCCCGGGCGGCGGCCGCGGGCGAGGCCCTGGACCGCCACCGCGACGCCGCCGAGGCCGCCGCCGCCTCGGCCACGGCGGCCCGTACCCCGCGCATCGCCCCGGCCACGGCGTACGCCCTGGGGGTGCTGCACGCCGACCAGCGGCACGCGGCGGAGGCCGCCCGCACCGCCTTCCGGCACGTCTGGCTGCCGGAGCCGGCGATCACGCCGCGCCCCAGGTAACAGATGAATAACGGATGCTTACGTCCGGGTGTGGCCGAACCCGAACGCACCGGGTCGTCCGCCACGGTTCACCGTCCGTTCACTCGCACCGGTCGGCCGCTTCACCTGTACGGCCTAATTTCGGTGGTGCACGGTGAGAACGCCAGCAGGTCAGGCGGTCCAGCCGGGCACATCGACGTAGCAGTCCTCTTCGCACGCCGCCCCGACACAGAAAGCGGCCGGCGGCTTCTGGAAGGAACACCCGAAAGTGAAGCTTCAGCGCAAGAACCGGCTTCGTGCCTCCGCCCTCGGGGCGCTCGTCGTGTCCGGCGCCCTGGTCCTCACGGCGTGCGGCTCGGACGACAACACCAAGGACAACGGCTCCGCCACCGGCAAGCCGTCGGCCGCCGCCGCGGGTGACATCAAGTGCGACGGCGCCAAGGGCAAGCTCCTGGCCTCGGGCTCGTCCGCGCAGAAGAACGCGGTCGACCTGTGGGTGAAGAACTACATGGCCGCCTGCACCGGCGTCGAGGTGAACTACAAGTCCTCCTCCTCCGGTGAGGGCATCGTCGCCTTCAACCAGGGCACCGTCGGTTTCGCCGGCTCCGACTCGGCGCTGAAGCCGGAGCAGGTCGAGGAGTCCAAGAAGATCTGCACCGGTGGCCAGGGCATCGACCTGCCGATGGTCGGCGGCCCGATCGCGATCGGCTTCAACGTCGCCGGCGTCGACAAGCTGACCCTCGACGCCCCGACGCTCGCCAACATCTTCAACGACAAGATCAAGAAGTGGGACGACGAGGCGATCAAGAAGCTGAACCCCGGCGTCACGCTTCCCGCCACCGCCATCCAGGCCTTCCACCGCTCCGAGGACTCGGGCACCACCGAGAACCTCGGCAAGTACCTCAAGGCCGCCGCCCCCGACGCCTGGACCTACGAGGCTTCGAAGAAGTGGCCGGCCCCCGGTGGCCAGGCAGCGTCGAACTCCTCCGGCGTCGCCTCGCAGGTCAAGTCCGTCGACGGCGCGATCGGCTACTTCGAGCTCTCCTACGCCAGCTCGCAGAGCATCAAGACGGTCGACGTGAACACCGGCGCCTCCGCCCCGGTCAAGGCCACCGGCGAGAACGCCTCCAAGGCCATCGCCGCCGCCAAGATCTCCGGCACCGGCTCCGACCTGGCCCTGAAGCTCGACTACGCCACCAAGGCCGAGGGCGCGTACCCGATCGTCCTGGTCACGTACGAGGTCGTCTGCGACAAGGGCAACAAGCCCGAGACCCTGTCCACGGTGAAGTCCTTCCTGAACTACACCGCCTCGGACGCGGGCCAGAAGGTCCTCACCGAGAACGGCTACGCGCCGATCCCCGCCGAGATCAACGCCAAGGTCCGCGAAATCATCGCCTCGCTCGCCTGATCAAGACCCCGAGGCCGGTCCGCTCCCCCCGTCCGGGACAGCGGGCCGGCCCCGGGACCTTCCCCTCCACCCGGGGGAATCCGGTGCACCGCCGCCAGGGGGCTCGCCCTCCCACAGACCGGAAAGACCATGGCTTCCACCACACCCACCCAGACAGACACGGCTCCGCCTGTCTCCAGGAGCGAGAGGTCCACCGGCCGCGCCGGTGACAAGATCTTCGCCGGGCTCTCCAAGGGCTCCGGCATCCTGCTCCTGGTGATCATGGCGTCGATCGCCGCCTTCCTCACCTACCGCGCGGTCATCGCCCTGTCGAAGAACGAGGGCAACTTCCTCACCACCTTCGACTGGAACGCGTCGGCCAACCCGCCCGTCTTCGGCATCGCCGTCCTGCTCTTCGGCACCGTCGTCAGCTCGATCATCGCGATGGTCATCGCGGTTCCGATCGCCGTCGGCATCGCCCTGTTCATCTCGCACTACGCGCCCCGCAAGCTGGCCGCCCCCCTCGCCTACGTCGTCGACCTGCTGGCCGCCGTGCCGTCGATCGTCTACGGCATCTGGGGCGCCCTCTTCCTCGTCCCGCAGCTGGGGGGCCTGAACCTCTGGCTCGACGAGTACCTGGGCTGGACGTACGTCTTCGAGAAGACCCAGATCGGCGTGGCCCGCTCGCTCTTCACCGTCGGCATCCTCCTCGCGATCATGATCCTGCCGATCGTGACCAGCGTCAGCCGCGAGGTCTTCCTCCAGGTCCCGCGCATGAACGAGGAAGCCGCTCTGGCCCTCGGCGCGACCCGCTGGGAGGTCATCCGGATGTCGGTGCTGCCCTTCGGCCGCTCCGGCGTCATCTCCGCCTCCATGCTCGGCCTCGGCCGCGCGCTCGGCGAGACCATGGCCGTGGCGACCGTCCTCTCCCCGAGCTTCCTGATCTCGTTCCACGTCCTGAACCCGGGCGGCGGCACCTTCGCGCAGAACATCGCCGCGAAGTTCGACGAGGCCAACGAGTTCGGCCGCGACGCGCTGATCGCCTCCGGTCTGGTCCTCTTCCTGCTCACCCTGCTGGTCAACGGCGCGGCGCGCCTGATCATCGCCCGTCGCAAGGAATTCTCGGGGGCGAACGCCTGATGAGCCACGCACTCCAGGACCAGCGGCCCGTCCGGGCCCCGAAGTCCCCCGCCCCCGCCGGCCTCACCCGGGGCGGCCTGCCCCGCTGGGCCCCGGCCGGCATCGCCGTCGTCTCGGTCGCCCTCGGCTGCGGCATCGGCCTCGTCTTCGGCCTCCACAGCAAGATCCAGTGGGGACTGATCGCCGCCCTGCTGTTCGTCGCGATCACCTACACCGCCAGCGCGGTCGTCGAGAACCGCCGCCAGGCCAAGGACCGCGTCGCGACCTCCCTCGTGTGGGTCTGCTTCGTCCTCGCCGTCATCCCGCTGCTCTCCCTGATGTGGACCACCATCAGCCGCGGCATCAAGGTGCTCGACGGAGACTTCCTCGGCCACTCCATGAACGGCGTGACCAGCTTCGAAGAGGGCGGCGGCGTCTACCACGCCCTCCTCGGCACCCTGGAACAGGTCGCCCTCGCGACGCTGATCGCCGCGCCGATCGGCCTGCTGACCGCCGTCTACCTGGTCGAGTACGGCCGGGGCGCACTGGCCAAGTCCGTCACCTTCTTCGTCGACGTCATGACGGGCATCCCCTCGATCGTCGCGGGCCTGTTCATCCTGACGACCTGGAACCTGATGCTCGGCTTCGGCCCCTCCGGCTTCGCCGGCGCGATGGCCCTGTCGATCCTGATGATGCCGGTCGTGGTCCGCTCCACCGAGGAGATGCTCAAGCTCGTCCCGAACGAGCTGCGCGAGGCGGCCCTCGCCCTCGGCGTACCGAAGTGGCGCATGATCCTCAAGGTCGTGCTGCCCACGGCCATCGGCGGCATCGCCACCGGTGTGATGCTGGCCGTCGCCCGCATCGCCGGCGAGACCGCGCCGATCATGCTGCTGGTCTTCGGCACCCAGCTGATCAACAACAACCCCTTCGAAGGCGCTCAGTCCTCGCTCCCGCTGTACATCTGGGAGCAGTACAAGGTCGGCAGTGAAGCCTCCTACGACCGGGCATGGGCCGCGGCGCTCGTCCTGATCGCCTTCGTCATGATCCTCAATCTGGTGGCTCGCGGCATCGCCCGCTGGAAGGCCCCCAAGACCGGTCGCTGACGCGACTCTCCGAAAGCGAAGTGACCCCTCATGGCCAAGCGAATCGACGTCAGCGGACTGTCCGCCTTCTACGGCACCCACAAGGCCATCGACGACATCTCGATGACCGTGGAACCCCGCTCCGTGACCGCCTTCATCGGCCCCTCCGGCTGCGGCAAGTCCACCTTCCTGCGCACCCTCAACCGCATGCACGAGGTCACCCCCGGCGGCCGCGTGGAGGGCAAGGTCCTCCTGGACGACGAGAACCTGTACGGCGCCGGCGTCGACCCGGTCGCCGTCCGCCGCACGGTCGGCATGGTCTTCCAGCGCCCGAACCCGTTCCCCACCATGTCGATCTTCGACAACGTGGCGGCGGGTCTGCGCCTGAACGGCAGCTTCAAGAAGGCAGAGCTGGCCGACATCGTCGAGAAGTCCCTCAAGGGCGCCAACCTCTGGAACGAGGTCAAGGACCGGCTGAACAAGCCGGGCTCCGGCCTCTCCGGCGGTCAGCAGCAGCGCCTGTGTATCGCCCGTGCCATCGCGGTCGAGCCCCAGGTCCTGCTGATGGACGAGCCCTGCTCGGCCCTCGACCCGATCTCCACCCTCGCCATCGAGGACCTGATCGGCGAGCTCAAGGAGCGCTTCACGATCGTCATCGTGACGCACAACATGCAGCAGGCGGCCCGGGTCTCGGACCGCACCGCGTTCTTCAACCTCTCGGCGGTCGGCCAGCCCGGGAAGCTCATCGAGCTCGACGACACCGACCGCATCTTCTCCAACCCGTCCGTCCAGGCGACCGAGGACTACATCTCGGGCCGCTTCGGCTAGACCGGGTTGGGCGTGAACGTCCTGCGGTGCTGCATGGCGGTGCCACCGCGAGGCGAAAGGAAAAGGGCCGGCTCCCCCTGGGTGGGGGGAGCCGGCCCACTTTCGTGGATCGGGCACTGCGGCGGGCGACCTGCGGGCACTCCGGCCGGGCGTCCTCGCGGACGTCCTAGGAGACGAAGGCCAGGTTCACGATCCAGAAGCTGACCGCGGCGACCAGGGCCGCCGCCGGCATGGTGATGAACCAGCCCAGGATGATGTTCTTCGCGACGCCCCAGCGGACCGCGTTGATCCGCTTGGTCGCGCCGACACCCATGATCGCCGAGGTGATCACGTGGGTGGTGGAGATCGGCGCGTGGAAGAGGAACGCCGAGCCGAACATGATCGACGCACCGGTGGTCTCCGCCGCGAAGCCCTGCGGCGGGTCCAGCTCGATGATCTTGCGGCCGAGGGTGCGCATGATGCGCCAGCCACCGGCGTACGTACCCAGCGACAGCATCACGGCACACGCGATCTTGACCCAGATCGGGATCGCGTCGCCGGCCCCCTGCACGTCGGCGATGACCAGGGCCATCATCACGATGCCCATGGTCTTCTGCGCGTCCTGCAGGCCGTGGCCCAGCGCCATGCCGGCCGCGGAGACGGTCTGCGCGATGCGGAAGCCCCGCTTGGCCTTGTGCGGGTTGGAGCGGCGGAACATCCACAGGATGGCCACCATCACCAGGTAGCCGACGATCAGGCCGACCACCGGTGAGACGAACATCGGGATGACGACCTTGTCGACCACACCGGACCAGATGACCTCGGTGCCGCCCGCGAGGGCCGCACCGACCATGCCGCCGAACAGCGCGTGCGAGGAGGACGAGGGAAGGCCGAAGTACCAGGTGATCAGGTTCCACACGATCGCGCCGACCAGCGCCGCGAACAGGATCCACATGCCCCGGTTCCCGTGGGGCGTCTCGATCAGGCCCTCGCTGACCGTCTTGGCGACCCCGCTGCCCATGAAGGCACCGGCGAGGTTCATCACGGCGGCCATCGCGAGCGCGGCCCGCGGCGTCAGGGCCCGGGTGGAAACCGACGTGGCGATCGCGTTCGCGGAGTCGTGGAAACCGTTGGTGTACGTGAAACCGAGCGCGACACCGATGGTCACGATCAGGGCGAAGGTGTCCACGAGGTTCAGGACTCCTTGACCGCGATGGTCTCCACCGTGTTCGCAACGTGCTCGAACGCGTCGGCCGCCTCTTCGAGCACGTCGACGATCTGCTTGAGCTTCAGTACCTCCATGGCGTCGTACTTGCCATTGAAGAGCTGGGCGAGCAGCTTGCGGTGGATCTGGTCGGCCTGGTTCTCAAGGCGGTTGACCTCGATCCAGTACTCGGTCAGGTTGTCCATCGTCCGCAGGTGCGGCATGGCCTCGGCGGTGAGCTCCGCCGCGCGCGCCAGTACCTCGATCTGCTGCTCGACGCCCTTGGGCAGTTCCTCCACGTTGTAGAGGACGACCAGGTCGACGGCCTCCTCCATGAAGTCCATGATGTCGTCGAGGCACGAGGCGAGGTTGTAGATGTCCTCGCGGTCGAACGGCGTGATGAAGGAGGAGTTCAGCTGGTGGAAGATCGCGTGGGTGGCATCGTCCCCCGCGTGCTCCGCAGCCCGCATCCGCTCCGCGATCTCGACCCGGGCGGAAGAGTCCGCTCCGAGCAGTTCCATCAGGAGCTTCGAGCCCGTGACGATGTTGTCCGCGGATGCGGCGAACATGTCGTAGAAGCTCGTCTCCCTGGGGGTCAGACGAAATCGCACGTGAGGTCCTCGGGGTGCATTGGATTCGGTCAGGCTGATGCTAGGCGCATCCCCCGGCCACGGCTAACCGGCCGTTCCCCAGTGTCCTCCATCAGGCAGAGTGAGGACCACGGGCCCCTGTTTCCACGACGGAGGGCCGGTACCTTATACCCACGAGGGGTATGCGTCCCTCAGGTCAGGACCACGGGAGGACCCATGACGACCATCGAGACGGCGGGCCCGGGAGCCGAATCCGGCACCACCGGATCCGCGACCGCCGCTCCCGCCGCCACGCCCCACGACGGCGGGGCCGTCCACGGCTACCACCACCAGAAGGACGAGCACCTCAAGCGCCTGCGCCGGATCGAGGGCCAGATCCGCGGCCTCCAGCGCCTCGTCGACGAGGACGTCTACTGCATCGACATACTCACCCAGGTCTCCGCGAGCACGAAGGCCCTGCAGTCCTTCGCGCTCCAGCTGCTGGAGGAGCACCTGCGCCACTGCGTCGCCGACGCGGCGGTCAAGGGCGGCGCGGAGATCGACGCCAAGGTCGAAGAGGCCACCAAGGCCATCGCCCGCCTCCTCCGCACCTGACCACCGAACGCCGCCCGAATCCGAGGCTCCCAAGGCAGCCGGGCACACATCCGGCTCCGCCGGCCCCAGACAGGCACCGGGCGTCCCGGCACACATCCAGCCTCGCCGGCGATTGCGGCGCGGGGTCCGGGGCGGAGCCCCGGAAGGCCCGGGCGCAGCCCGGGGCCGCCCGCGCGACGGCGCTGCCCGGCGCCGCGGGGAGAACGGGAAACGGGTCCCGGCCCGACCGGCTAGAGCCCGACCCCCATCAGTACCTCGTCGATGCGGTCCTGACTCAGCCGGTCCTCGGCAGCGGCCGACGCCGCGATGATCAGCTCGCCGCACAGCTCGATCTCGGCGAGCGCCACGTGGTCCTGCACCGTCTTACAGCCCGCGGGAGTCACGCACGTCACCTCGATCTTCCGTCATACGGACATCGGTCATCGGTCATCGGTCTCTCTCGCCGCTCGTCGCCCGGGTCTCACCGCTCACCCCGTCTCACGCACACGCAGACACCCACACACCCACAGACGCACCCACAGCCGCACCCGCACCGCCCGTCGGTCCCCGCCGCTCCCCGACCGACCCCGCCGGCGGCCGCCCCCTCAGCCTAGGGAGGCCCCGCCTCCCCCCGCATGACACGGATGGACCATTTCCGGATATCCGGCATGGCCCGATCGCGCCGCCGGGTTCCCACCCGCCCGGCTACTCGGCGATCTTCCCGGCGTAAATGTCCCCGCTCGGGGGCAATACGACGGTCACCGGCGTCCCGAACCCGTACAGGAGCGTTGTCGAGGAGACATCGATCACGCCATTGTTGACATACGTGAACCGGTGGCGAACCTTCCGCAAGCGCCCCTCCGCGTCCAGATACGCGTCGAACGGCACCGCGTCCTTGCTGAACCCTTTCGCCGCCGCCTCCAGCGCCCCCCGCACGCCTTCCGACGCGCTCCGCGCCGCCCGCGCGATGTCCGTGGTCCCCCGGTAGTGCCGCACCCTGGTGCCCGCCACCTCGGTCTCCCCGACGTACGTGACCTCCCGCGCGCCCCGCAGCAGCTCCGCCGCCACCAGCGGATCGGTGGCCCCGCCGGTGACCAGGTTCCCGTCGGCGAGAGTGGTCGTGTCGACCCGTACCCACTTGTCGGCGGGCACGCCCGCGCCCCGGTTCTTCATGTAGAGGGCGCCCGGCACCAGCAGCTCGGTGATCGGCCGGTGCTCCGCCTTGCCCTTGACGTCGGCCGGGAGCATCACCAGCAGCTGGCCCATCCGGTTCTTGAAGTCGACCCCGCCCTCGCCGCGGATCGTGACCCGGGTGCCGCCCGTGGCCATCTCCATGGCCGTACGGGCCCGGGCGCTGCCCGCCCTCGTCAGCGCGTCGGCGGCGCCGCGGACCACGGCCTCCGGGTCCGGGGGCGGGCCGTCGTCGCTGCCGCGTGCGGGACCCCCGCACCCGCCCATCGCCACGACCGCCAGCGAGACGCCGGCGGCGAGCAGCGTCTCACCCGCGCGACCGCGCCGCCGCCTGTGCTGGTGCACCACCATCGCCTGCCAACCCCCAACGCATGACCGCTTTTTGCCCGAGGCCCCCACCCGCTCCGGTTAACGAGGTCCGGGGTTTCCCGTCACGGCCCGCTCGCGTCCCCGGCCCGTGCCCGCCGCGGGTACCGTGGAGACGTGGAACCGCACACCGAAGCGACCCCGGTCCCTCCGCTTGCCTCCGTGCCCCTCCCCCGGGCCCAGTCGGCGCCCCCGGCGGCCGCCGGGTTCCCGCAGCACCCCCGGTCGCCGGATCCGGCCGCCGGCCACACCGCCTCCACCACCGAACGCGGATCGTTCTGCCTGGCCGTCTGCACCTGCGGCTGGACCGGGCCGGCCCGCCGCTCCCGCGACCTGGCCCGCAAGGACGCCACCCGCCACACGACGCCGTAGGCCGGGGCGGCCCCACCCCGGCGTGTCGCCCGTTCGGACGGCCCGGCTGGCCGGTGCGGGCCGGACCGTATGCCCTTGACTCATGCCAGGTCCCGCAGCCCGCCTCGCGGCCCTTCTCTGGGCCCTGCTCATCGCCTCCGCGCCCGCCGCCACGGCCTGGGCGCGGCCCGTGGGCTCGGCGGACGGCCCCGGCGACGTGGCCCTGGCGATCGGGCTCACCACCGCCGCGGCGGCCGCCACCGGGCTGTGGCTGCGCTCCCGCTACCGCCGCGACGAGGACGCCTCCGGGGCGGGCTCAGAGGACGGCGACCCGTGACGCCCCGGCCGCGGCCCACGGCCGTGCGCGTGTGCTTCGGCGCGGCCGCGCTGTGCCTGCTGGCGGCCGGGCTGCTGATCGCGTGGGACACGTTCGCCCACGCCTGACCCCGTACGACCACGTACCGCATGACCCGTACCGCATGCCTCGTACCGCATGCCTCGTACCGCATGCCTCGTACCGCATGCCGCAGACCGCGTACCGCCCGGGCGGTACGCGCCCCTCAGGCCGCGAGGTCGCTCTCGTGCGTGCGCTGCCCCGCGGGCGGGGTCGGCGCCTGCGTCAGGTCCACCGCGAGGGGCACGGCCCGCACCTTGGACCGTACGAGCCACCCGGCGCGCGCGGACCGGTTCAGCGCCCCGACCACCGGGGTCAGCAGCGCCAAGGCCGGCGGCGCGAGCACCAGGACGACGGCGGTGCCGAGCGCGAACCCGCCGATGACGTCGGTCGGGTAGTGGACGCCGGTGTACACGCGGCAGAAGCCCTCCACGAGGGCGAGCCCGATCCCGACGAGCCCGATCCTCCGGTTGGCCACGAACAGCCCGACGCCCAGGGCCATGGCGAGGGTGGCGTGGTCGCTGACGAAGGAGAAGTCCGTCCTGGCCAGCCCCGTCGTCAGCCCCGTCCCGGGACCGGGGTCGAGGACCTGGAGCCCCTCGTGCTGCCGGAACGGCCGCGGCCGCCCGACGAATTCGCGCAGCGGGGCGTTCACGAGCAGCGCCAGCCCGGCGGCCAGCGGGGCCCACACGAGCGCCGCGAACGACTCGGCCGCCGTGGCCTCGTCCGCGCGCCGCGCGCCGCGCCAGCACCACAGGACCAGGAGCACCAGGGCCAGCGGGATCCCGTACTCGCCGGTCAGGCTCACGGCCCGGTCGCACCAGCCCGGGGCCTGCCGGGCCAGGGAGTTGATCTCATACAGCAGGCTGACATCCACATTCGGCCCACCGGTCGTGAGTCCAGCCATGGCGATGCGGCCCCTTGCTGTTGCGGTGGATTCCCCTGTGGGCGCGCCCCTGTGCGCACCCGTTCGCCCCCCGGTTGATCAGCCCCCGTGCCCATGGAACGCCCGTTCTGACGACTACGTTCCACTCTCCACCGAATGATCACCCCAACGTTATCGAAGAGTGACTCATCGTCGCAGCTCAGGGCCTGGACTTCACGGAGAGTTGCCGGGGGCCGCGCTCGACGCGGCGCGCTCCGGAAGGGCCTGCGCCCCGTCCTTCGTCACGCGCGTCGCACCGAAGTAGTCGGGGGTGTCGATCTTGTCGAACCGGATCACCGCCCCGGTGAACGGGGCGTTGATCATGTAGCCGCCGCCCACGTAGAGCCCGACGTGCCGGATCTCCCGGGAGTTCGTCAGATCATCGGAGAAGAACACCAGATCACCGGGGAGCAGTTCGGCCCGTGAGGGGTGCGGACCGGCGTTGTACTGGTCGTTCGCCACGCGCGGCAGCTCGATCCCCACCGTCTCGTACGCGGCCTTCGTCAGCCCCGAACAGTCGAATCGGCCGTCCTGGTCGGGCGTCCCGTTGCCGCCCCACAGGTACGGCGTACCGAGCTGCTTCTGCGCGAAGTAGATCGCGCCGGCGGCCTGTTGGGAAGGTGCGACCCGCCCGACGGGGCGGGCGAAGCTCTTGGCGAGGGTCGTGATCGTCTTCACGTAGCCCTGCGTCTCGCGGTACGGCGGCACCCCGCCGTACTTGATGACCGCGTACGCGCCCGCGTTGTAGGCGGCCAGCATGTTGGACGTCGCGTCACCCGGCACGCTCGCCACGTCCTTGGCGAGTTCACAGTCGTACGAGGCCGCCGACGGGATCGCGTCGCTCGGGTCCCAGATGTCGCGGTCCCCGTCCCCGTCGCCGTCGATGCCGTGGCCCGCCCAGGTGCCCGGGATGAACTGCGCGATGCCGCGCGCGTCCGCCGGGCTCACGGCGCTCGGGTTCCAGCCGCTCTCGGAGTAGAGCTGCGCGGCGAGCAGGGCCGGGTTGATGGCCGGGCAGAGGTTGCCCCACTTCTCCACCAGCGCCTGGTACTTGCCGGGCACGGCCCCCTTGACGAGCCCCACCGCACGGCCGCCCGCGCCGGAACCCGCGAGGCCGGCCGCGGCCGAATACGTCCCCACGACGAGCAGCACGACGAAGCTCAGACAGAGCCCCAGCCCGATCCCACTCGCCATCCAGAATCTGCGCACCCGTCAACCCTCCCCCATCGATGCCGCTTTCCGACGTGATTTGACCGTGTCGCCTATCGGACTAGCCCACTTGGAACCACGCCTCCCCCACACCCGCCCACCGTCCTCACCCGGCACACCCCCCTCACCCGGCGCGCGCGGCGCGCCCGGCTCGTCCGGCTCGTCCGGCTCCGGCTTCCCGGCAGTCACCGGGCCACGTTGAATCCCGAGCAGGAGATGCCCTCGTACGTCCCCGCCCCATCCTCGACGCGATAGAAGACCACCGTCCAGTCCCCCCGGTCCGCGGCGAGCGGAACCGCTCCCGGGAAGTCGTCCGGGTAAGTCAACTCCACGTAGTCACCGGAGTCCCAGCCGCTGTACAGGTCCACGGGAGCGCTCAGGAACCCCGCCGGGCCTCCGTCTGCGGGCGGTTGGGCACCCGGCGGCCGCACGGCGACCCTGACCGGATACGGCCGCGGCCGCTCGGCCCCGCCGGCCGCGCCCGCCCCGCCGCCCGCGGGCTTGGGCCGCATCCGCACCGTCGCCGTGGTGCTGGGCACACCACCCCTATGGGAGCTCACGGTCTGCGTCTCGATCCCGCCCCCGGGGGGAGTCCCCTCCGCGGGCCGTGCGCAGTCCCCCGCGCCGTACTCCGCCATGAGGGGATCGGTGGACAGCTTCCAGCGGTAGTCGACGGCCTTCCGCCCGCCGCCCTTGCCCGTGCCCTTGCCGGACGGGGCACCGGTCCCGGCGGGAGCACTCGCACTCGCTCCGGTCGGGGCCGTCCCGGTCGGGCCTGTGCCGGGCGGGGCGGTGCCGAGCGCTCCGGCCCCGGGCGCACCGGCCCCCGGGGCGCCGGTCTCGGACGCCCGGGCGCCGTGCGCCCACTCGTCCGCCCGCCCCACGGCCCAGACCCCTCCGGCCCCCACCCCGGCGAGCAGCACCGCCGCAACCGCCCGCCGCGCCCACCGCGCGGGGGCCGCCCCGGCCCGCGGCGATGCGGCGTCCCGCCCCCCGTACGTCTCCACTCCCCCGGCCCCGAACACCCCTGAACGGCCCTCACCCCCGGCAGCCGTCCCGCCGGCGGTCCCGCGTTCCGGCCCCGGCACCCCGGCATCCGTCCCGCGCTCCCCTTCCGAGGCCCCACCACCGTCCGCCTCACACTCCGGCTCCGGCGCCCCGGCGGCGGTCCCGTGCTCCCGCTCCGAGGCCCCACCACCGTCCGCCTCACACTCCGGCTCCGGCGCCCCGCCAGCCTCCCGCTCACGCTTCCGCGCCCCGGCGGGCGCTCCACGCTCCGGTTCCGGCGGCCCGGCCGGTGCTTCGCCCTCCCGCGGCAGTTCCCCGTACGCCGACGCCTCGGCCGATGTCCCGGCGGCCGGTTCGCGCCGGGCGCCGGGCTCCCGCGGCCCAGCCTCCGCCGCGGCCCCGGGCGGCGGCGCGTCCTCCGGCCAGGCTCTGGTCGCCGCGCCGGGCGAAGCCCCCGGCCCACCGTCCTCCCCGCGCCCGGACCCGCCGCGCCCGGTCCCCACCGGCACGGTCGTCCCGCCGCCCGGGAGCACCGACGGCACCGACGGCACCGACGGCACCGGGAGCCCCGACAGCCCCAGCGGCACCATCGGCACCATCGGCACCATCGGCACCAGCGGCCCCGCCCAGGCCCTCGTCGCCCCGCCGCCGGCCGGGTCGCCCGCCGGCGCGGCCGCCCCGTAGCCGGGGTCCTCCACCAGCGCGCCCCGCACCCCGCAGCGCCGGATCACCTCCGCCGGCCCCGGCCGCGCCGCGGGGTCCTTCGCCACGCAGGACTCGATCAGCGCCGCCAGCCCCGGCTCCACCCCCGCCAAGTCCACCGGCTCGTGCACCGTCCGGTAGCCGATGCCGGCCGCCGCCCCGGCCCCGTACGGCGGCCGTCCCGTCGCCGCGTACGCCAGCGTCGCGCCCAGCGCGAAGACGTCCGCCGCGGCCCCGGCCACCGCCCCCAGCAGCACCTCCGGCGCCGTGTACCCCGGCGTCCCCGGCGCCTGCCCGGCCTGCGTCAGCGCCGTCGACCCGATGCCCCGCGCGATCCCGAAGTCGATCAGCTGCGGCCCCTGCGCGCCCAGGATGACGTTCTGCGGCTTGAGGTCCCGGTGCGTCACCCCGTACGCGTGCACGCTCGCCAGCCCCTCCGCCAGCGCCGCCGCCACCCCCCGGCAGGTCCCGGCGCCGAGCGGCCCCCGCCCGCGCACCGCCTCGGCCAGCGTCGGCCCGGCCACGTACTCGGTGGCCAGCCAGTACGGCGCCTCCTCCAGCGAGGCGTCGATCAGGCTCGCGGTGTACGCCGACCGCACGGCCCGTACGGTCTCCACCTCGCGCCGGAACCTGGCCAGCGCCTCCGGATGCCCGACGACCTCCCCACGCACCACCTTGACCGCGACGAGCCGGCCCCCGGGCGACCGCCCGAGGTACACCTGCCCCATCCCCCCGGCCCCCAGCCGGGCCACCAGCACGTACGCCCCGATCCGCCCGGGATCGGCCTCCGTCAGCGGCTCCATCTGCCCGAGCCTGCCATACGTACGATCTCCCGTACGCGGCAAGGGTGTTGAGGGCTACCTCGGCGCGACGAACAGGCTCTGCGCGCTCCGACCGATCGGGCCCTTCTCGTCGTGCAGCCGCGCGTCCGCGAGCCCGATCCCGGCCGCGTCCACGCTCGTACGGGCCTCCACGCACGCCCACTCGCCCACCGGATGCCGGTGCAGGTGGACCGTCAGGTCCCCGTTGACGAAGACGTACCGCGCGAAGTCCAGCTCCGCGCTGATGCCGTTGCCCGAGTCCGCGGCGACCAGCACCCGGTCCAGCGGCCTCACGTCCTCCCCCGCGACGAGCGGCACCCGCATCCGCATCCAGCAGGTCCCCGGCCCCCGTTCGACGAACGCGCCCTCGGTGAACCGGGTCTCCATCGCCGAGTGGTAGCCCGTCTCCCACGGCACGGGGAAGAACGGTGTCACCGCCGCCTCCCCCGGCGGCGGCAGCTCCGGCCCCGGAACCACCGTCGGCACCGACTCCGGCGCCACCCTGATCCGCAGCGCCCGCGCCAGCATCACCGGCCGTGCCGCGCCCTCCGGGACGAGCGCCGCCTCCACCACCTCCGTGCTCCGGCCCGCCCGCAGCACGCTCGTGGTCACCTCCAGCGCACCGATCGGCACCGGCCGCAGGATCTCGTACGTGATCCGGGCGATCCGCATGTCCTCCCGGGCACCGGGCCGCTCCTCGACGACGCGTCCCAGCAGTGCGGCGGGCGGCCCGGCGTGCTGCGCGGCCGGGTCCCACGGCCCGCGCGTGTACTCCGTGGCCAGGAAGCGGCCCGCGTCGACCCGCTCGTAGAACCCCTCGGCGGCACTCCTGCGACCAGCACTCATGCCGCGCACGCTACCGAGAGGTAACTCCGGGCACCAGCCCCCGCACCCCGGCTCGGCGGGCGAACCCCAAACCCACCCCCAGCCCCACCGGCACCTCAGCATCCGGCCGCGCGGCCGACTCCGACGGTCGGGCGCGGCCGGCACCGCGAAGGCCCGGATCCCGATCCCGATCCACGGAGGCGGCCCCCGCTCGTGGGTGCCCACCCCCGCCGAGCCCGGCCGCCACACCTGGATGGCCCTGCCCCCCCCCCCCCCCCCGACGGGCAGCCCGTCGGGCATGCCTCACTGGCCGGCACCCGCCTCGGCCGCGTCCTGATCGACCCCGGCGCCCGCGGCCGGGGACTCGGCGCAGCGATGGCGTCCCTGGTCGTCGAACGGGCCTTTGGCGAGCTGGGCGTGCCGGAGCTCGGCCTCGGCGTGTGGTCCCACAACACGGCGGCCCTGCGCGTCCACGAACGGCTCGGCTTCCACACGGTGCGGGTGGACGAGGACGTCGTGGAGGTGGACGGCGTCCGCTGGTCCGCCCACGAGATGCGGCTCACCTGACCGGAGAGGTGACAATGGACGACGTGCCGAAGCAACCCCCTCCCGACACCCCCGCCGAGCAGGACCTGCCCACCCCGCGGGACCTCCCCGCCCTGCCTCTCCTGCGAGCCGACTGCGCGAACTGCTTCGCCCTCTGCTGCGTCGCCCTCCCCTTCGCCAAGTCCAGCGACTTCGCCGCGAACAAGCCCGCGGGCACCCCCTGCAAGAACCTCGGCCAGAACTTCCGCTGCGGCATCCACACCCGGCTGCGCGACTCGGGATACCGAGGCTGCACGGTCTTCGACTGCTTCGGCGCGGGCCAGCAGGTCTCCCAGGTCACCTTCGGCGGCCGCGACTGGCGCGGCCACCCCGGCACCGCCCGTCAGATGTACGAGGTGTTCCCCGTGATGCGGCAGCTCCACGAGCTGCTCGCCTACGTCGCCGAGGCCCTGGCCCTCCCGGCCGCCGCCCCGGTCCACCCCGGACTGCGCCGCGCCCTGGCCGAGACCGAGCGGTGGACCCGCGCCGACGCAGACGCCCTCGCGGACCTGGACGTGGGCACCCTGCGCCAGAAGGTCAGCACGCTGCTCCTGGAGGCCAGCGAGCTCGTACGGTCCAAAGTGCCGGGCCGCACGAAGAACCACCGCGGCGCCGACCTGATGGGCGCCCGGCTCTCCGGCACGGACCTGCGCGGCGCAAACCTCCGCGGCGCCTATCTGATCGCCGCCGACCTCAGCCGGGCCGACCTCCGCACGGCCGACCTGATCGGCGCCGACCTCCGCGACGCGAACCTCCGCGGCGCCGACCTCCGCGACGCGCTCTTCCTCACCCAGCCCCAACTGAACGCGGCCCAGGGCAACCCCTCCACCCGCATCCCCACCCCCCTGACCCACCCCACCCACTGGACCTAACCCCGCCCCTGCCCACCCCAAGCCCCCCTCAGCCCCGCCGCGATTGAGGCGCGGGGCCCGGGGCAGCGCCCCGCAACCCACCAGCCCCCACCCCCAGCCCGGCCCGGCACGGCCCGGCCAGGCACACCCCGACGCCCCGCCCCGCCCCGGCAACGGCACGCCCCCACGCCCCCCACCCCCCGGGACGGAACCGTCACACCCGCGCCAAAAACCCCCGCACGGCAGCGACGAACCCCTCCGGATCCCCCACGTGCACCGCGTGCCCGGCCGGCAGCTCCACCAGCCGCACCCCCGCCCGCCGCACCGTCATCTCCCGCGCGTGCTCCGCCGACAGCACCCCGCTCCGATCCCCCCGCACCAGCAGCGTCGGCCTGCGCACCGCCAGCCAGTCCCCCCAGTGGTCCCCGTTCAGCTCCCGCTGCGAAGCCACCACGTCCTCGGCCTCGAACCCGGTCCCCCACCCGTCCGCGTGCTCCCGCAGGTACCCCTCCAGGTGCGCCGCCGCGCTCCCCACCCCCGCCAGGAAACCGGCCCGCGTACGGGCCCGCCTCGGCCAGTCCCGTACGAACGACAGGTCGTCGTCGACCACCGCCCCGATGTCCTCGACCACCACCGCCCGCACCAGATCCGGCCGCCGCGCCGCGAGCTGGTACGCGGTGACCCCGCCCAGCGCATGCCCCAGCACCACCGCCGGCCCCAGCCCCAGGTGCTCCAGGACGGCCGCGGCATCCGCCACGTACCCCTCCCTCCCGTACTCCCCGGCCCGGTCCGACTCCCCGTGCCCCCGCTGGTCGAGGGTGATCACCCGCCACCCCGGGCCCACCTCGCGGGCCAGCCGCCCGAAGGTCCGCCCGTCCTGGAAGTGCCCGTGCAGCGCGAGCAGCGGAGCGCCGTCCCCGCCGAAGTCGGTGTAGGCGAGCCGGCGGCCGTCCGCCGTCCCGACCGCACCCGGCAGCGGGCCCAGCTTGTCGATGACCCGCCGGCGCAGCAGCTGGTACTCCTCCCAGCGCCTCGGCAGCCGCCCCGCGGGCCGCTTCCCCATCGGCCGCCCCGCGGTCACCGTCTGCCCGCGCCGGAACTGCTCCCGGGTCAGGTCGACCGGTATCCCCCCGGGCAACACGTTCCAGCAGTGGAACCCCTGCTGCTCCCCGTCGTGCCAGACCTCGCCTACCACCAGTTCGCCGCCGACGACGTCCTGGACGATCAGCGCCGTGATGTCACAGTGCCCCCAGGCCGGATTGTCGGCCGTCCACGGGGCCCGCTCCACGTCGTCGGGCGAGCAGGTCTCGGCCGACCATCCCGCCCGGATGGCCGCCTCGATATCGGCAAGGGTCCACGGAGTCGTCATGTCCCCAGCGTGCCGGACCCCACTGACAACGCCCCCGACAAGACGGTGAACAGCAGGCACCCCTCGCAGCACCCGAGGGGAAACGAAACGACCCGGCGGAATCCCGCACGGCTCCACCGACACCCCGACCACCCCGGCGGCACCCCCACCACCCCAGCGGGATCTAATACCGGTCCAGCACATGCGCGTGCGGCAACGGCAGCCCCGGCGCCCCGCCCCCCGGAAACCACCGCCCGTACAGCCCCTCGTACCCCTCCGGCACCACCAGCCCCTGCACCACCGCGTCCGCCACCGACCAGTGCCCCAGCAGCATCCGTACGAGCACCCCGTCGTCCGGCACGAGCCCGCCGCCCGCCAGCTCCGCCACCGCCTCCGGCCCGTACGGATACCCCCGCGCCCGCCGCTCCAGCTCCGGCGCCAGCTCCCGGACCAGCTCCTCCCGCCGCAGGATCCGCGCCATCATCCCGCCGCCCACCGGGTACCGCTGCCGGTATCCGCACCCCCACGCCCGTACGATCCGCCCGACCAGGCTGTCGGCGGGCTCCCGCACGGTGAACTCCGCCACCCGCAGCTCCCAGCACCGCGCCGCCAGCTCGGCGAGCAGCCTCCGCGCCCCCGCCGCGTCGACCGCGCCCATCTCGTGCACCACCAGACTCCGCACGCCGTCCCCGAAGGCCCGCCCCTTCAGCAGCGCGTAGCCGGCCACCGCCCCGTCCCCGTCCTCCAGCACCAGCAGCTCCGACCCGGGCTTCCACGTCCCCTGCGGAACCCGCCCGTCCCAGCCGGCCTCCCGCACCCGGCTCCACGGCCGTTCGGCGTGCACCGCGTTGAAGATCCGCACCACCTCGGGCAGGTCCGCCCCGGTCCCCCGCCGCACCCGACCCACACCACTCCCGCGCCCACCCACCCCACCCACAGCGCCAACACCACCCGTACCACCCGCACCGCCCGCCCGCTCCACGGCGCGTACGGGCACCACCAGCGCCCCTTCCCCGAGCGCCGTCACGAAGCCCCGCTGTTCGTAGGCCCCCTCGATCGCCTCCGACACGAAGCCGACCGCCACCCGCTCCCGCATCCCCGCGACTGCCGTCTCCAGCAGCTCCCGCATGTGCCCCCGCCGACGGTGCTCGGGCCGCGTCTCCACCCCGCCGATCCCCTCGCCGGCCACCGCGACGGCCCCGAACCGCAGCCGGAAGGAGACGACTTCGAGCGAGCACACCGGCTCGGGATCTCCCTCCCGCCGCATCCGGCAGTGCCGCACCCCGCCGACGAGCTGTTCCTCGTACGAGAATCCCTGCTCCATGCGCGCCAGTGTGAAGGTCCCGCCCGGGCGCCCGCCAGACGTGCATGCGCCCCTCGCGCACCCGCACGCCCCCCGACCACCGGCAGGGAGCCCACCGAACGCCCACCGCCACCGCCCGGGCCCGCCGCGGGCCGCGCCCGATGACTCCGCGTAGGCGCCCACACCCACCGGCACCACGCGCACGAGGGCGCCGCGACCGGCCCGAGCACCCGATCACGACACCCTCACGCCCTGACACCCTCACACCCCGCAGCGGCGCGAACTCCACCCGCCCGGAACCCGCGCCCGCGGAGCTCAGGCCGGGCGGATCACCGCCGACCAGCCCTGGCTGCAGTCCAGTCCCGCCGTGGCACACGAGTTCTCGTACAGGTCACCCCTGGAGGTGAGCACCTTCACGTAGACCCGGTCGCCCGCGAGCTTCACGGACACGCCACAGGCGTCCCGCGGCTGCCCGGGCGTCACGGAGCGGCTCAGGTCCCGCCACACGTACCCGCGGTTCGCCGCGAACCGGTACCCGACGTACACCTTCCCCCGGCTCACCACCCCGCTGTACTCGGCACCCGACTGCGAGCCCGGCACCCCGACCGTGTCGATGTCCGCGCACGGACCGGACTGGCCCGGCTGACCGGCCGGTCCCCGGTCGCCCTTCGGCCCCCGGGGACCCGACGGACCCCGGTCTCCCTTGGGCCCCTTGGGCCCCGTACAGGCCGCGCGGTCCCCGTCGTACCCGGAACCGCCCTTGGCGCACGCGGCGACGGCCGCGGACCCCGAGACCCCGTCCACCCCCGGCGCGGCCGCCACGGCCTGGGCCGAGACACCCGTGAGCGCGAGCGCCAGCGGCATCGCGAGACCCCCGGCCAGCCACGCACGCCGACCCGCCCTGATTGCAGAACCCATCCGTCCGCTCCTTCCGTCGCCGTACCGATCGACGTGGAGCATCCCGCGCGATCCCGCACGCGGATCGAATGACTGACGGAATGTCGGACATATATCAGCGAGTCGGCCCAACGACACGCACGCCCACTACGCCGAACGGCGGCCCCTCACCCCGCCCCCCGTACGCCGAGACGACAATCATTGCCCGACGTCACACCCCGTGATACACAGAGTGACCATACATTCCTTCGCATACACATCACCCCGGCCCAGGTCAGAGCGCGCGGGCGGTGCGCGGGTCGGGAGATCGGGTAAAGAGAGCCGCCAAGTCGACGACGGCGCCGGTTTCATCAGGGAAGATAGTGCGTGACCCATGCCGTCGGGCACGGGCTACCGGAACTACCCATACAGGGGCGGTGAGTTGCATGATCCTGGCAGCCGAAAAAGGCGACATCACCACCATCATCGGCGGAATCGCCCCGAACTGGGGGCCTTTCGGCAGTCTCGGCAACGAGGCGAAGATCATGATCGAGGTCGTCATGGCCGTCGCGATCCTCCTGTGCCTCGGCATCGCCATCTGGGGCGCGGCCAAACAGCGCATCGGCGCGACCGCCCTCCGCGACACGTTCAGCGCGGAACAGGGCAAGGGCCTGATCGTGGCCGGCCTCACGGGCGTCTTCATCATCGGCTCCCTCGGCACCCTCTTCACGATCGTCTACGGAATGGCCGTATAGCCGGGCCGCCGCGGCCGTACCTGATGAGGACTCACCACACCGCACCTACGCGGGAACCAGCGCTACCGTCGTACGACGCGGAGGGGGCCGACACGGAATGAGCAACGACGACCAGTACGGCGGCGGCTACGGCGAGGTCGGCGGCACGGGCCAGACCCGCACCCGCCTCCCCGACTCCCCGACGGACGCGTACGGCCCCACCCGCCGCACCCCGCGCACCTCCCGCAGCCTGATCACAGTGGTCGGCGTGGTGGTCCTCCTGATCGCGGCAATCGCCTTCGCAAACCAGTCCCCGGACACCCCCACGACCGAGACCTCGGACAAGTCCCCGTCCGCCAACTCCACGGCGGCCACCGGCACCACCCCGGTCACCGGCAAGTCCTCCGGCATCCCCAGAGGCTTCGCCCACGACGAACAGGGCGCCCAATCGGCAGCCGCCAACTACGCGGTGGCCCTGGGCTCCGAGGCCATGTTCGACGGCGTCCGCAGACGTGCGTTCGTGCAGGCGATCTACCTGCCCGATGTCGTCGCCGCACGCCAGAGCGACCTCGACAAGGTCTACGCCAACCAGGACTTCCTGGCCCGGATCGGTCTCGATGCCGCCGGCAAGGCTCCCAAGGGTCTGACCTTCATCTCCCGAATGAACCCCGTGGGGACGAAGGTCGAGAAGTTCGGCGGGGAGTCCGCCAGCATCTCCGTCTGGTACTCGGCTCTCTTCGGACTCGCCGGCGAGGGTTCGAAGAACCCGGTCTCGGAGAGCTGGTATACGAACACGTTCGAGCTCAGGTGGCTGGACGGAGACTGGCGGGTCGCCGACTTCACGCAGAAGGACGGTCCCGCTCCGGTGGGCCGTGACCAGGCCGCCGCCACGGCGGAGGAGATGGCAGCCGCTGTGTCACAGTTCGGGGGGCTCACCTATGCACGCTAGCCGTCGCGGGATGTCCCTTACAGCAATCGTGGCAGCCGTGCAGGTCACCACCATGCTCCTCGCCACCCGGGCGGTCGCCGCTCCCACCCCGACGCCGGCCCCGACGCCGGAGGCGAGCAATAACCCCTGCGACTTCATCCGAGGCCCGGCCAAGGACTACTGCGAACGCGGTTCCACCGGCGGCGCCGCCTCCCCCGGCCTCGCCCCCAACGATCCCGCCGACGCCCTCAACCCCCTGGCCTCCCTGGCCAAAGGCTGCGCCGACGCCGCAGCCTGGATAGTCACCAAGCTCAGCGAAGCGGTCAAGGGCACCGCCGAAGTCGACTTCACCAACGACACCTTCCTCAAGCAGTACGCCGTCGTCTTCGCCGCCTCCACCATCCTCACCCTCGTCCTGTGGCTCTTCGCCGTCGCCAAGCGCGCCATCCGCGGCGTCCCCCTCACCACCGCCATCTCCGAAGCCATCGGCTTCCTCTGGCTCACCGTCCTCGCCTCCGCCTTCACCCCCCTCGTCCTCTACACGATCGTCTCCGCCACCGACGGCGTCACCGAGGTCATCGCCTCCGCCACCGGCGGCCAGACCGACGTCTTCTTCGGCTCCTTCACCGAAGCCCTCAAGAAGGGCGACGACATCGGCGGCGGCCCGATCATGCTGATCGTCGTCGCCCTCGTCACCGTCCTGGCCGCCGGAGTGCTCTACCTCGAGCTGTTCATCCGCGCCGCCCTCCTCTACGTCGGCGCCCTCCTCGGCGTCGTCGTCTACGCGGGACTCGTCGACCGCAACCTCTGGGGCCACGTCCGCCGCTGGGCCGGCATCATGATCGCCGTCATCCTCGTGAAGCCGGTCATCGTGATCGTCCTCGGCCTCGCCGGCGCCCTGGCCGGCGAGGAAGGCCCCAACGCCTTCTCCGCCGTCGTCACCGGCCTCGCCATCATCCTGCTGGCGATCTTCGCCTCCGCGATGATCTACCGCTTCGTCCCCGGCTTCGGCGACGAGATCGCCTCCGCCCGCTCCAACCGCAGCAAGGCCACCGACGGCGCCCAGGCCGCAGCCGTCATCAGCTCCCCGGCCTCCCTCGTCTCGCAAGGCATCAAGACCCACAGCAGCCGCGGCGCCCACCGCGGCGGCGACGGCGGAGGCGGCGGCTCCCACAGCGCACCCCGCCCCGCCAACCCCATGTCCGGAGGCGTGGCCGCCCACAGCAGCCGCGGCTCGGGCGGCGGAGCAGGCGGCGGATCTGTCCCCTCCGCCGCACCCCCGCCCCGCACGAGCACGAGTTCGAGCACGAGGAACACAGGAGGTGACGGGCGTTGACGACCCAGTCCCACCAGATGCACCCGGTCGCACCCCGCCGCACGTATCTCATCGGCCGTGCCCGGCCGAACGCGATCGTCGGAAAGAACCGCGAGACCGGCGAGATCGCCCTGATCATCGCGGGGGCGTTCCTCGGCATGATGAGCGGACTGCTCGTCCCCGACCTCACCCTGCGCATCGTCAGCCTCGCCGGCTTCCCCATGATCGCGCTCGCCGCCGTGTACGTCCCGTACAAGGGCCGCACCTTCTACCGCTGGTTCGAGATCGGCCGCAGCTACAAGCGCATCCTGCGCCGCGGTACCACCTACCGCTCCGGCGCCATGGAAGCCGGCTTCCGCGGCGCCGACGGCCGCGAGGTCGAAGTCGGACCGCCCCCCGGCATCGGCCGCATCAACTGGCTCGCCGCCCCCTTCGGCCCCGACGAGATCGCCGTCCTCCTCCACGCCGACCGCAGGACCGTCACCGCCGCCATCGAGATCGAGGGCCCCGGCGTCGGCCTGCGCGACAGCGAGGACCAGGAAGCCCTCGTCGACCGCTTCGGCACCCTCCTCAAGCACGTCGCCAACGGCGACGGCTTCGTCACCCGCCTCCAGATGCTCGCCCGTACGCTCCCCGCCGACCCCGACGCCCACGCCAAGGACGTCGCCCGGCGCGGCGACACCCAGTCCCCCGGCTGGCTCCGCGACTCCTACGAGCAGCTCCAGTCGATGGTGTCCACCTCCTCCGAGCAGCACCGCGCGTACCTCGTCGCCTGCATGCACTACACGCGCGAACTCTCCGCCGAGGCCCACACCATCGCCCGCGCCTCCACCCCCCACAAGGGCCGCAGGCTCGACCGCGACGCCGGCCTCGCCATCGTCATGGCCCGCGAGCTCACCGACATCTGCGCCCGCCTCGCCGAAGCCGACATCCGCGTACGCCAGCCCCTGGGCCAGGGCCGCCTCTCCTCCCTCGTGCACTCCATGTACGACCCGGACCACCCCATCGACCACATCCAGGCCATGACCAAGCGCAACGCCTGGCCGGCCGAACTCGACGCGGTGGAACCCACCTACCTGCAGGCCAAGACCCGCGAGTCCTCCACCCGCGCCCCCTGGTGCCACGCCACCGCCTGGGTGAAGGAGTGGCCGATGACGCCCGTCGGCGTCAACTTCCTCGCCCCCCTCCTCGTCCACACCCCCGACGTGATCCGTACGGTCGCCGTCACCATGGACCTGGAGCCCACCGAGATCGCCATCGAGCGGATGCTCACCGAGAAGACCAACGACGAGGCCGACGCCTCCCGCGCCGCCAAGATGAACCGCACCGTCGACCCCCGCGACATCGCCGCCCACGGACGGCTCGACCAGAGGGGTGAAGATCTCGCCAGCGGTGCGGCGGGAGTCAACCTGGTCGGGTACATCACGGTGTCCTCGCGTTCACCGGAAGCCCTCGCCCGCGACAAGCGCACCATCCGCGCCTCAGCCGGCAAGTCCTACCTGAAGCTCGAGTGGTGCGACCGCGAGCACCACCGCGCCTTCGTCAACACCCTGCCGTTCGCCACCGGCATCCGACGCTAGCCGGAAGGAAGTGCCGCCCATGCGCGATCCCATGTCCGCCCTGACGGACGCCTTCACCAGCTTCCTCTTCGGCAAAGTCGAAACCACGCGCCTGCCCGTCCGCACCTCCACCGGGCAGGCGCAGGCCGTCTACCTGCCCACCGCCGCCCCCGGCCTCGGCGACTCCGGCGTCATCATCGGCCGCGAGGTCTACAGCGGCAAGGGCTACATCTACGACCCCTTCCAGCTGTACGGCCAGCAGCTCCCGGCCCCCCACTGGCTGGTCCTCGGCGAGTCCGGCAACGGCAAGTCCGCCCTGGAGAAGACGTACGTCCTGCGCCAGCTCCGCTTCAAGGACCGCCAGGTCGTCGTCCTCGACGCCCAGGGCGAGGACGGCTTCGGCGAGTGGAACCTGATCGCCCAGCAGCTGGGAATAACCCCCATCCGCCTGGATCCGATCGCCGCGAACGACGACGGTATCCGCCTCAACCCGCTCGACCCGGCCATCACCACGACCGGGCAGCTCGCCCTGCTCCGCACCATCATCGAAGTCGCCATGGGCCACGGCCTCGACGAACGCGCCGGCTTCGCCCTCAAGGTCGCCCACGCCTACGTCGTCGACACCATCCGCGACCGCCAGCCCGTCCTCACCGACATCGTCGAACAGCTCCGCCACCCGAAGCCCGAATCGGCTCTCGCGATGAACGTCGACATAGACGACGTCCGGGCCTGGGGCCTCGACGTCGCGCTCGTCATCGACCGCCTCGTCGACGGCGACCTGCGCGGCATGTTCGACGGCCCCACCACCGTCGGCATCGACCTCGACGCGCCCCTCATCGTCTTCGACCTGTCCCACATCGACCGCAACTCCATCGCCATGCCCATCCTGATGGCGATCGTCGGCGTCTGGCTCGAGCACACCTGGATCCGGCCCGACCGCAAGAAGCGCATCTTCCTCGTCGAAGAGGCGTGGCACATCATCAACAGCCCCTTCGTCGCTCAGCTGTTCCAGCGCCTCCTGAAGTTCGGCCGCCGCCTCGGCCTGTCCTTCGTCGCCGTCGTCCACCACCTCTCCGACGTCGTCGACGGCGCCGCCGCCCGCGAAGCCGCGGCCATCCTCAAGATGGCCTCCACCCGAACCATCTACGCCCAGAAGGCCGATGAGGCCCGCGCCACCGGCCTCGTCCTCGGCCTGCCCCGCTGGGCCGTCGAGATCATCCCCACCCTCACCCCCGGCATCGCGGTCTGGGACGTCAACGGCAACGTCCAGGTGGTCAAACACCTCATCACCGAAGCCGAACGCCCCCTCGTCTACACCGACCGCGCCATGACCGAGTCCTCCGCCCCCGCCCCCCTCCACGACGACATGCTCGCCGCCGAACTGGAGGCGGAGGAACGGGCCCTGTCCATCGAGCGCCGCCGTGGCGGCCCGGGCGCCGCGACCACGGTGGCCTGACCATGCCCGACGCACGACGTACGGACGCCTCCGCCCGCGGCGGCGTCCCCGACGGCCTGCTCCTCGGCCTCCTCGGCTTCCTCCTCGGCCTGGCCGTCCTCGTCTGGACGGCCACCGGCCTGGCCGCCCTCTTCGCGAAGGGCGCCTGGCCGGACACCGTCACCTTCACCCGCACCCCGGACGCCATCCGCGCCCTGATAGCGCAGCCGCACGACGTCCCCGGCGCCTGGCCCGACACCACCGCCGAAGCCCTTCCGGGCTGGGGCCTGTTCTGGGGGCTGTTCGTCAGCCAGCTCCTGGTCATGTTCGTCCTGGCGGTCTTCGCCATCGGCGTGATCGCCCGCACCAAATCCCGCCGCGCCCTCGCCCGCCAGGCCGCCGGCGAACCGGCACCCCACGACGCCGCCCGGGCCACGCCCACCCCGGCAACCGCCGCCGAGGCCAAGGCCCACGCGTACGCACCCGTACCGCCGGCCCCCGCCCCGACGGCCGCCCTCCCCACCCCGGCCCCAGCACCGCCGGCCCCACCGCACATCCCCGGGCCACCCCACATCCCCGCCCCGCACCACGCGCCCGTCTCCGCCGCCGCACCGCTCGCCGCGGCCCCGGCCGGCCCGGTACGGCCCACGGCCGCCGACCGCGTCCCGGACCGCACCGGCCCCCCGGCCGACGAGGCCTACCGCTACGGCTTCGGCTACGCCCCCGCCGCCCCGCCGCCCCTCACCACCCCGCCGCGGCGACTGGCCTACGCCGGCCCCGCGGAGCGCCACCACCTCGCCGCTCAGGCCATCGCCGCCGCCGAGGGCGCCGCCCTCGTCGTGACCTCGTCCCCCGCCCTGTGGGCCGAGACCAAGGACGCCCGCGCCAAACTCGGCCCGGTCCTCCTCTACGACCCCTCCCACCTCTGCGACACCCCGGCCCGCTTGCACTGGAACCCGGCCGAGGGCTGCGCCGACCGCGACACCGCCGCCGCCCGCGCGACCGCCCTGCTGGCCCCCGTACGCCCCCAGGCCCGCCTGGACGCCGCGGTCGCCGACACCGCCGAAACGCTCCTGCGGAGCTGGCTCCAGGCGGCGGCCCTCGACAACCGACCCTTCAAGCACCTGCACCGCTGGACCCAGGGCACCAACGCCCAGGAGCCCGTACGCGTCCTGCGCACCCACCCCCACGCCGCGGCCGGCGCCGCCGGGGAACTCGAAAGCGCGCTCACCGCCCACCCCGAACGCCGCGAACTGGCCCAGCACCTCACGGCCCGCGCCCTCTCCTGCCTGGCCTCGATCCACATCCGCGAGGCATGCACCGCGAACCGAACCGATTCCCTCACTCTGGCTTCGTTCCTCGGCGAAGGGGGCAGCCTCTACGTGGTGGGCGAACCGCTGGAAGACCCCCGTACCCACCCGGGTGCGATGCCGTTGCTCACCGCACTCGCCTCGCACGTGGTCGAGCACGGCCGCCGCATGGCCGCACGGTCATCCCGCGGTCGGCTCGACCCACCACTCACCCTGATCCTGGACGACGTGGCGGCCGTGGCCCCCGTCCCCCAGCTCCCGGACCTGCTCACGGACGACGCCCTCCCGCTGCTCGCCCTCTGCCGCAGCCGCGAACAGGCCCGCTCCCGCTGGCCCCACACCGACCTCCCCTAAGCCCCGGGCCCCCGGCCGGGGCGTTGAAACTGGTCCGGAACGCAGAAAAGCCCCGCACCATAAGGTGCGGGGCTTTCCCACAATAATTGTTCGGCGGCGTCCTACTCTCCCACAGGGTCCCCCCTGCAGTACCATCGGCGCTGAAAGGCTTAGCTTCCGGGTTCGAAATGTAACCGGGCGTTTCCCTAACGCTATGACCACCGAAACACTATGAAATTTGAACACTGGCTGACAACACAGCTGTTCGTTATTTCAGAACTAACACAGTGGACGCGAGCAACTGAGGACAAGCCCTCGGCCTATTAGTACCAGTCAGCTTCACCCGTTACCGGGCTTCCACATCTGG
>NZ_JBEOXU010000004.1:0-107062 GCF_040296725.1 Streptomyces sp. NPDC002044 | reverse complement strand
GGGACCCCGACCGGGTCCCGCCCATCGGCGCACCCGGGGTCCGGCGAGCGTGCGTGCCGCACCCCGCCGGCCGGACGGGACTGTGACGGCACCACCGGGTGCCGTGCCCGGAACCGGCCGCGGCTTAGGAAGCTTTCAGCAGCGCGCCGTCACGCCACTTCAGCATCTTGTCGAAACTCACCACCGCGCCCCGGCCCGGCCGGTTCCGGAAACGCGCGTGGTCGGACAGTTCCGCGATCAGGTGCAGGCCCCGGCCGTGCTCGGCCAGGGAGGTTCTGCGGCGGGCCACCGTCGCGGCCGGGAAACCCGGACCCGAATCGGTCACCTCGATGCGGCAGCGGTCCCCGTCCAGGTAGGCCGTGACGTCGTACGCCTCGGCCCCGCCGTCCGGGAGACCGCCGTGCCCACCGTGCTCCACCGCGTTCGCACAGGCCTCGCTCAGCGCCACCGAGAGATCGAAGGAGATGTCCGGGTCCACCCCCGCGGTCTCCATCGTCCCCAGCAGCAGTCGCCTGGCGAGCGGCACGCTCGCGGCTTCGCGCCTCACGTGGAGAGACCACCAGATGCTCATACCGTTACCTATTGCCTCCCGCGGGGGGCGGTAAGCCCCTCGCGGCCGACGGAGCGCGCATTCACCTCGTTCAGCCGATGCGGCGCGCCCGGGCGGCGGGGTATGCGGGGCACGTGCGGCGGTCTTCTCGCAGAGGTGGCTGCGTGCGGGCCGGGGTCCGGGGTGTCCGTGTGCGGCGTGTGCTGCGACCGTGCCGGGGGACTGATGGGACCTTCCGGACCTGCCGTATGGAGGGGCTGAGCGCAGTGCGATGATGACCGGGCCATGACTGCCCCCCACGCGACGCACGCCGGAGTCGGACTCCGGCTGATCCGGGCCGCGGTGTTCACCGCGGTCTGCGTCGTGCTGTCCGCGGCCGGGCACGCCCTGGCCTCCTGCGCGACCGTGCCCTGGTGGTCGCTGTGCATCGGCTTCGTCGCGGTCTTCTCGGTCGCGGCCCCACTCGCGGGGCGCCGGCGCGCCCTGCCCGGTCTCGCCGTCGGACTCACCGCCGGACAGCTGGCCCTGCACGCGTTGTTCGGCCTCGGCCAGCACGACGCCTCCGCCGCTGCCGCGCCGGCGTCGACGCCGGGCTCGGCCGACGCCTCGCTCGCGGCGCTCGCCGCCCGGCTGGTGTGCGGAGGCAACTCCGTCCCCGTCAGCCCGGCCGACGCCCGGCGGATCCTGGAGACCGCCGGTCTCGATCCGGCCGCCCTCGCCGCCCAGGCCACGGCGCAGGGCCACGGCGCGCACGCGCACCTGAGCCAGGCCGCCGCCGCGGCGCCCGACACCGGCCTGTTCAGCCCGGCCATGCTGGCCGGACACCTGCTGGCCGCGCTCGGCGCCGGCTGGCTCCTCGGCCGGGGCGACGCAGCGCTGTTCCGGCTCGTCGACCTGTCCCGGCTGTCCCGCGAAGCCGCCCCGATACGACCGCTGCGTACCGCGCTGGCCTTCGTACGCGCCCTCCTTGCCGGGCTCGCCGGGGCAGCCTCCCGTACGCAGCAGGCTCCGCCGGCCGGCTCCACGCCCGTGCCGGTCACCGGCCGGGCCACGCTCCAGCACACGGTGATCAGGCGCGGCCCCCCCGTCGCGTTCGCCCTCGCAGCCTGACGCGGCACCCTCTCCTCCCCGGCACGGGGCGGGACCACCGGTGCCGCGAACTCCGTGCGCGCCCGCGCCCGGAGCCAACGCCACCACTGCTTCCGTGGAGTGTTCCTGCCGTGAAGACCTCTCGCGTCTCCTTCGCCGCCGCCCTCGCCGCCGGTACCGTCCTGGTCCTGTCGGGCCCCGCCTTCGCCCACGTCAGCGTGCAGCCCGGCGAGGCCACCAAGGGCGGCTACGCGACGATCAATTTCAAGGTCCCCAACGAGCGCGACAACGCCTCGACCACGCAGCTGGAAGTCAACTTCCCGATCGACCAGCCGCTCACGTCCGTCATGCCGCAGGACATCCCCGGCTGGACCGTGAAGGTCGAGACGAGTGACCTCGACAAGCCGCTGACCGTGCACGGCAAGCAGATCACCAAGGCCGTCACCAAGGTGACCTGGTCCGGCGGCAAGATCGAGTCCGGCAAGTTCCAGCAGTTCCCCCTCGCCGTCGGCAAGCTCCCCGAGAACGCCGACCAGATGGTCATCAAGGCGATCCAGACCTACGACAACGGCGAGGTCGTCCGGTGGATCGAGGAGGCCAAGGAAGGCGCCGCGGAACCGCAGAACCCCGCGCCCGTCCTGAAGCTGACCGCCGCCAAGGCCGATGACCACCACGACGGCGGGGACAAGAAGGCCGACGAGGCCAAGAACGCCGACAAGGACTCCACGACGGGCCACGACGAGGCCGCGTCCGAGCACGCTTCCGACACCACCGCGCGGGCCCTCGGCATCGCCGGCATCGTCATCGGGCTCGGCGGTGTCGCCTTCGGCGTCGCCGCGCGCCGCCGCTCCGCCTGACCAGACGTGCCCGCGGGCACTGCCCTCCGGACCATCCGTACTTTCCCCGATCCCAGGGACACCTCCTCATGCGCACCACACGTGTGACGATCGCCGCTCTCGCAGCGGCGGCCGCACTCACCCTCACCGCCTGCGGCGGTGAGCCCACCAAGACCGGTTCGGTCACCCAGATCTCCGGCGGTCAGAACACCACCAAGGCCGCAACCGTGCTGGACCGCCCCTTCGGCAAGCCGGACCTCGTCCTCACGGACACCACCGGCAAGCCGTGGAACCTGCGCGAGCAGACCAAGGGCAAGCCGACGCTCATCTACTTCGGCTACACCAACTGCCCGGACGTGTGCCCACTGACGATGAGCAACATCGCCGTGGCCAAGAAGGCGCTCCCCCAGGCGGACCAGGACAACCTCCAGGTCGTCTTCGTCACCACCGACCCCGATCGGGACACTCCCGAATCCCTCGGCGCGTGGCTTCGCTCCCAGGATCCGGCCTTCACCGGCCTGACCGGGGACTTCGCCGCCATCCAGGCGGCCGCGCGCTCGCTCGGCATCGGCATCGAGGCCGCCACGAAGGAGGCCGACGGCAGCGTCGTCTCCATGCACGGCGCGCAGGTCATCGCGTTCTCGCCCAAGACCGACGAGGGATACGTCCTCTACGGCGAAGGCACCACCGTCGACGACTACACCAAGGACCTGCCGAAGATCATCAAGGGAGAGAACCCGTGAACGCCCGTACCACCCGCATCCTTGCCGTCACCCTCTCCCTGACGGCCGCGCTCGCCATATCCGGCTGTTCCTCCGACGCGGAGAAGCCCGGGATGAAGGTCAGCCAGGGCTTCATTCCCGAGCCCGTCAACGACAAGATGGCCGGCGCGTTCATGGTCATCAAGAACGGCTCCGCGACCGCCGACAAGCTCACCGGCGCATCCTCCCCGCTCTCCGACGATCTCCAGATCCACGAGACGAAGGACCAGAAGATGCAGCAGGTCCCGTCACTGGACGTGCCTGCCAACGGTGAGCTCCGGCTGGAGCGCGGCGGAAACCACGTCATGTTCATGGGCCTCAAGAGCACTCCGAAGGTCGGCGAGAAGGTCACCGTCGAGCTGCGTTTCGAGAAGGCCGGCCCCGTGAAGGTCGAACTCGACGTGAAGGAACGGACGTACACCGCGCAGAACTCCAACGCCCACTGACGGACCGAGGAACCGACACGCCATGACGGCCACCGCCCCCGCACCTTCCGCGCCCCGCGCCCATGCCACGGCATTCCTGCCACGGCTCGCGCTGGTCCTCGCAGCCCTGCTGGCAAGCCTGTTCACCGTGGCCTCCCCGGCCGCGGCGCACGCCGCACTCACCGCGAGCGACCCCAAGGAAGGGGCGGTGGTCGCCACGGCGCCCGCGCAGGTCTCGCTCTCCTTCTCGGAGCAGGTCGCCATGGGCGACGACTCCATCCGCGTCCTGGACCCGCAGGGCAGGCGGGTGGACACCGGTGAGCTGCGCGACATGTGCAGCGGGCACATCATCCGCTACGGCACCGCCCTGAACTCCGGCCTGCCCGAGGGCACCTACACCGTGGCCTGGCAAGCCGTCTCGGCCGACAGCCACCCGATCTCCGGCGCCTTCACCTTCTCCATCGGCGCGCCCTCGGCCACCAATGTCACGCTCCCCACCCGTGAAGCGGGCAGCGGCCCCGTCGGCATCGCGTACGGGGTCGCGCGCTACGCCGCCTATGCCGGCTTCACCGTCCTAGTCGGAGGCGCCGCCTTCATCCTGCTCTGCTGGCGCCGGGGCGCCGCTGAGCGTCCGCTGCAGAAGCTCGTCGTACGGGCGTGGGTCACCCTCACGGCGGCCACCCTCGCGATGCTGGTGCTGCGCACTCCGTACACCGGGACCGGGCAGTTCGCCGACGCCTTCGACCTCGCCGGGCTGAGGACCGTCCTGGAGACGAAAACCGGGGCCTCACTCGTCTCCCGCCTGCTCCTGCTCGGAGCGGCCGCCCTGTTCATCGCCGTCCTCTTCGGTGTCTACGCCCGGCGCCGGCAGATGTCCGCAACCGCCGAGGAGGACAAGGACACCAGCGACCTCACCTTCGGCCTGGGCATCGGCGGCGCCGTGGTCTCCGGTGGCATCGCGGCGACCTGGGCCCTCTCCGAGCACGCCTCCACCGGTATCCAGCCCGGGGTCGCGATGCCCGCCGACATCCTGCACCTCCTCGCCGTCGCGACCTGGCTCGGCGGCCTCACCGCCCTGCTCGTCGCCCTGTACAAGGTTCCCGGGATCGAACGCGAGGCGGTGCGGCGGTTCTCGAAGGTGGCCTTCGTCAGCGTGGTGGTGCTCGCCGTCACCGGCGTGTACCAGTCCTGGCGCCAGCTCGGCAGTTGGTCCGCCCTGACCGGCACCGACTACGGGCGGCTGCTGCTGCTCAAGGTCGGTCTCGTAGCCGTCCTCGTCGGCATCGCCTACGTATCCCGTCGGTGGACCGGCCGACTGCTCGACACGCCTGCGGCCGCTCCCCGGGAGGATGCGCGGGCCCTTGCACCGCTCGACGTTCCACGTGAAACGGTCCGCGGTGTTTCACGTGAAACAACCTCTGTTTCACGTGAAACAGAGCCCGCCACGGTCCCGTCCGACCCCAAGCGCACCGCCCAGCTCGCCCGTCAGCAGGCCGCACGCGAGACGGCCCGCGAGAAGCGGGTCCGCGACGCCGAACCGGACCGCACCGGACTACGCCGCTCGGTGCTCGCCGAAGCGGGGGTGGCCGTGGTCCTGCTGGCCGTCACCACGGTGCTCACCAGCACCGAGCCGGGCCGCGCCGTGGAGCGGGAGGCCGGGCGTGGCTCCACCTCCACCGCCGTACCGGACCGCGCGGTCAAGATCACCCTTCCCTTCGACACCGGCGGCCCGAGCGGCAAGGGCGATGTCCGGATCGAACTCGACCCGGGGCGGGTGGGCGCGAACACCCTCCACATCTGGGCCGACTCCCCCGAGGGCCAGCCGCTCGACCTCCCCGAGGTCAAGGTCGCCTTCACCCTTCCTGCCAAGGACATCGGCCCGCTGCCGCTCGTTCCCGACCGTGCCGCGCCAGGGCACTGGACGGCCTCCGGGGTGCAGCTGCCGCTGACCGGCGAATGGCGCATCGATGTGACCGTCCGTACCTCCGACATCGACCAGACGACCGTCCAGAAGACCGTGAAGATCGGCTGATCAGCGTGACCGAGAGCAACCCCGACATCGAGATCTCCCGGCGCCGACTGCTGGGCACCGTCGGCGCCGCGGGCGCCGCGGGGCTCGCGCTCGGCGCCGCCGGCGGCGCCCTCGCGCACGCGGCCGCGGCCGGTACGGAAACAGCCGCCGCCGGCGGCTCCGCCGGGACCCTGTCCTCCCTCGGCTCCACCCAGGTCGCCTTCCACGGCGACCACCAGGCCGGCATCACCACGCCGCTGCAGGCCAAGGGCCATCTCGTCGCCTTCGACCTCACGGCCGGAGCGGGTCGCACGGAGGCCGCCGCACTGCTGCGGCGGTGGTCCGACACCGCGCGGCTGCTCATGGCGGGCGAGAACGCCCCGGACTCGGACACGGGCATCGCCCTCGACGCCGGGCCGTCCTCCCTGACCGTCACCTTCGGCTTCGGCCACTCCTTCTTCGAGCGCACCGGCCTCACAGCCCGCCGCCCCGGCGCCCTCGACGCGCTGCCGGACTTCTCCTCCGACCGGCTCGACGAGCGGCGCAGCAACGGTGACCTGTGGGTGCAGATCGGCGCGAACGACGGACTCGTCGCCTTCCACGCCCTGCGAGCCCTGCAGAAGGACGCCGGGCAGGCCGCCCGCGTCCGCTGGCAGATGAACGGATTCAACCGCTCTCCCGGAGCCACCGGCACCCCGATGACCGCCCGCAACCTCATGGGGCAGATCGACGGCACCGGGAACCCGAAGCCGGCCGAGCCCGATTTCGACAGACGCGTCTTCGTCCCCGGCACGGGCCCCGGACCGGCCGAGCACGCCTGGATGGCCGGGGGTTCGTACGCCGTCGTCCGGCGCATCCGCATGCTCCTCGACGACTGGGACAAGCAGTCCCTCGTCCAGCAGGAGCAGGTGATCGGCCGGACCAAGGCCACCGGCGCTCCGCTGACCGGTGGCGGCGAGACGACCGAGCCGGAGCTCACCAGGATCGGCGCCGACGGGAAGCCGGTCATCGCGGCCAACGCCCACGCGCGGATCTCCGCGCCCGAACAGAACGGCGGGGCCGCCATGCTGCGGCGCCCGTTCTCCTTCCACGACGGGATCGGTCCCGACGGCGCCCCCGACGCCGGGCTCCTCTTCGTCTGCTGGCAGGCCGACCCGCTGCGCGGGTTCGTCCCCGTCCAGCGCAAACTCGACCGGGGGGACGCGCTCTCGGAGTTCATCCGGCACGAGTCCAGTGGCCTGTACGCCGTACCGCCGGCCCCCCGTTCCGGGGAGTACGTGGGGCAGCGTCTTCTCGAAGGGTGAACGGCACCCCGGCGCCTGGCACCCCGGCACTAGGCTGATCGCATGACGGCCACGCGCTTCACCTATCTCGGCCCCGAGGGCACTTTCACCGAGGCCGCCCTCCGTACGCTGCCGGAAGCCGCAACCCGGGAACTGGTCCCGATGGTCTCGGTACCGGCCGCCCTGGACGCGGTGCGCAACGGCGAGGCCGCGGCCGCGCTCGTCCCGATCGAGAACTCGGTGGAGGGCGGCGTCACCGCCACGCTCGACGAACTGGCTTCGGGCGAGCCGCTGATGATCTACCGCGAGGTGCGGCTGGCCATCGCCTTCGCGCTGCTCGTGCGGCCCGGAACCGCCCTGTCGGACGTCAAGACGGTCACCGGGCACCCGGTGGCCCAGCCGCAGGTGCGCAACTGGCTGCGGGCGAACCTGCCCGACGCCGTGTGGGAGTCGGCGGCATCCAACGCGGACGGCGCCCGGCTCGTCCAGGGAGGCCGTTTCGACGCCGCGTTCGCGGGCGAGTTCGCCGCCACCACGTACGGGCTCGTCCCGCTGGTCACCGACATCCACGACGCGGAGAACGCGGAGACCCGGTTCGTGCTCGTCGGACGCCCGGCCCGGCCCGCCGCCCCGACCGGCGCCGACAAGACCTCCGTTGTGCTCTGGCTCGCCGACGACCACCCCGGCGCCCTGCTGGAGCTCCTCCAGGAGTTCGCCGTGCGCGGTGTGAACCTGATGCTGATCCAGTCCCGGCCAACCGGCGAAGGCATCGGCAACTACTGCTTCGCCGTCGACGCCGAGGGCCACATCTCCGACCGGCGGGTCAGCGAGGCCCTCATGGGCCTCAAGCGCACCTGCCCGCAGGTGCGCTTCCTCGGCTCCTACCCGCGGGCCGGCGTCGCTCTGAGTGACGTACGGGCTGCCCGGCCGGGCACCTCCGAAGGAGACTTCACGGCTGCCTCCGACTGGCTGACCCGCTGCCTCGACGGCCGGGCGTAAGGCTTCGTCCACTGTCCACAGAGTTATCCACAGGGCGGGATGGCAACCTGGGGACAAGTCGACAGGACGGCACGACAAGGTCGACAAATCGGCTGGAGGCTCAGGTTTCGTGCTGGGGAGCGGAGGGTGAACGGCGTCACCCGTACATCGCGGATCAACTCTTTGGGGCGAGCCATTCCCACCCGAATGAGTGTCTGAGGGTGGTTTGAACCCCGATTCGACTCGCTCCACCACCGGGTGGGATTGATCTATTCCGATGTCCACAGAGGCGGCACACAGCCTGTGGATAAGCTGGCCCCGGCGGCAATTCCTGTGGACAAAGAACCGCTTCCCGTCCTGCTCAGAACCCGCCCGCCCTTCTCCCTCATGCCTCATTTCGGCGAATGGCGCGACATTTATCGACCGCCCGAGAGGGGTCTCTCACAGTCGGGCGCCTAGACTTATCCATTAGCGGCAATTAGGACATAGCGACACGCAGCGTAATATCGGTGTGATCCCCGGAACTCCAGCCCGGTAGCCTGGAGGGGTGATTGACCTTCGGCTGCTCCGTGAAGACCCTGACCGTGTCCGCGCCTCGCAGCGCGCCCGTGGAGAGGACGTCGAGCTCGTCGACGCGCTGCTCTCCGCCGATGAGCGCCGCAGGTCCTCCGGCATGCGCTTCGACGAACTGCGCAACGAGCAGAAGTCGCTCGGCAAGCTCATCCCGAAGGCCTCCCCGGAGGAGCGGGCCGAGCTGCTGAAGAAGGCCGAGCAGCTCAAGCAGGACGTCAAGGCGGCCGAGGCCGAGCAGAACGAGGCGGACGAGGCTGCCAAGCAGCTCCTGCTGCGGCTCGGGAACATCGTCCACGTGGACGTCCCGGTCGGCGGCGAGGAGGACTTCACCGTCCTGGAAACGCACGGAACCATCCGCGACTTCGCCGCCGAGGGATTCGAGCCCAAGGACCACCTCGAGCTGGGCGAATCGCTCGGCGCGATCGACGTGGAGCGTGGCGCCAAGGTGTCGGGCTCGCGCTTCTATTACCTGACGGGTGTGGGCGCCCTGCTGGAGCTGGCGCTGGTCAACGCGGCCATCGCACAGGCCACCGAGGCCGGCTTCATCCCGATGCTGACCCCGGCCCTGGTTCGCCCGCGGGCCATGGAGGGCACCGGTTTCCTCGGCCAGGCCGCGGAGAACGTGTACCACCTGGAGAAGGACGACTACTACCTCGTCGGCACCTCCGAGGTCGCCCTCGCCGCGTACCACATGGACGAGATCATCGACGCCGACAAGCTGCCGCTGCGGTACGCCGGGTTCTCCCCCTGCTTCCGCCGCGAGGCCGGCACGTACGGCAAGGACACCCGCGGCATCTTCCGCGTCCACCAGTTCGACAAGGTCGAGATGTTCTCGTACGTCGCACCGGATGACGCCGAGGCCGAGCACCAGCGCCTCCTGGAATGGGAGAAGCAGTGGCTCACCGCCCTGGAGCTGCCCTTCCAGGTGATCGACGTCGCCACCGGTGACCTGGGCTCCTCCGCCTCGCGGAAGTTCGACTGCGAGGCGTGGATCCCGACCCAGGGGAAGTACCGCGAGCTGACCTCCGCGTCGAACTGCGACGGCTTCCAGGCCCGACGTCTGTCGATCCGCTACCGCGACGGCAAGAAGACCCAGCCGCTGTCGACGCTGAACGGCACCCTGTGCGCCGTGCCGCGCACGATCGTCGCGATCCTGGAGAACCACCAGCTGGCCGACGGCTCGGTACGGGTACCCCCGGTACTCCGCCCGTACCTCGGCGGCCGCGAGGTCCTGGAGCCGATCAACAAGTGAGCCCCGCCCCGTTCCCGTACAAGCTCGTCGCGACGGACCTCGACGGCACCCTCCTGCGTGGTGACGACACCGTCTCGGAGCGCACGCGCGAGGCACTCGTCGCCGCCACCGCGGCCGGCGCGGCACACATCATCGTCACCGGCCGGGCCGTGCCCTGGACCCGGCACGTACTGGACGACCTCGGATACAAGGGGATCGCCGTGTGCGGGCAGGGCGCGCAGGTCTACGACGCGGGAGCGCACCGGCTGCTGACCTCCGTGACACTGGACCGGCAGCTGGCCGGCCTGGCGCTGTCGAAGATGGAGGCCGAGATCGGTCCGCTCGCCCTGGCGGCCAGCCGGGACGGGGTCGACGGCGACGTCCTGATCGGACCCGGCTACCAGGTGCAGGAGGGCCTCCCGGCCGTCTACCTGGAAGACACCACCGCGGTGTGGACCGCACCGCTGAACAAGCTGTACATCCAGCACCCGGGCCTGGACGACGACGCACTCGTCAAGGCGGCCCGGCAGACCGTGGGCAGCCTGGTCGACATCGTGATGGCGGGTCCGGGCGTGGTGGAGATCCTTCCGCTCGGCCTGAGCAAGGCCACCGGACTGTCGCTGGCCGCACGCCGGCTGGGCGTGAAGGCGGCGGAGACGATCGCCTTCGGCGACATGCCCAACGACATCCCCATGTTCGGCTGGGCCGCGCGCGGGGTGGCGATGGCCAACGCCCATCCGGAGCTCAAGGCCGTGGCGGACGAGGTGACGACCTCCAACGAGGAGGACGGCATCGCGGTGGTGCTGGAACGCCTGCTGGGTGCCGCTTAGCCGGTACGAGGGGGAAGAGGTCCGGGGCGGCCCGCGCCGGAAGGCGCGCTCGAAGTGGCTGCCCCGGACCTCTTGTTGCTCCCCGCACGGCTCACTCTGCCCCGGGCGGAAGCCCCGTACCAGTGAATTTCCGCTCATCAGCCGTGAATCCGGCGGCGACGCCGACAGGCCGCGGCCGCGGGGAAGCCGGAGCCGTTACCGACGAGACGGCCTACCCCTGTTTCACGTGGAACAGAGGCCGTGTTTCACGTGAAACAGGGCGGCGGGTGAGCGGCCACGCCAGCAGGCCGACCGCGAGGGCGATGGCGTGACCGAGGTCGGTGAAGTTCCCTCCGGTGGCGAGGGGGAGCCCGAAGAAGGCGACCACACCGGCGAGGTAGAACCATTTCCAGGGACCGGGCAGCCGGTAGGTGAGCACGCCCGCGGCGGCCGCCAGGCCGTAGCTGACGCCGATGTCGACGACATGGGTCATGGTTCGCGGGGCTCGGTGGTCCTGAATGGCCACCAGGAGGACCTTCTGGCTGACCAGGGTGGCGACGATGTGAGCGGTCGCGACGATCAGGAGCCAGCGCAAGGTGCCGAGCCAGCGTTCGACGGGGGCGTGGAAAACCTCGAAGAGCAGCGCGTAGAGCGCGAGCGAGGCAGGATTCTCGATCCAGAAGGCGCTGCTGAGGAGCGCCCGGAGCGGATGCTGGACGAGCTGGTGAATATTGCTGCTGTTGCGGTGGAGCAGGACGTGGTCCACCCGGTCGGGCGCGATGACGACGACGACGCTGGTGACGGCGATGATCAGCAGCCAGATGTGCGTTCCGGGCGAGGAGCGTATCCAGGACCGCAGGGGCCTGGACGGCTCGGGCTCGGCGTGCTCGATCATGCACCGATGATGACGTGCGGAGCTGTGCCCCGCCTGGCCGGTGGGCCGGGCGGGGCACAGGATCACACCGGTGTGCCGGGACGGCCGGGGCCTACTCCTCGCCGGCCAGGGTAAGACGGCGCAGCTTCTGGCCCGCGTAGACGGTGGCTCCGACGGTCACCACCACGAGCAGGACGACCGCGGTGGGCAGGCCGACGGTGGCGTCGACGTACCCCTCACCCGCGACCTTCTCGGCGAGAGACAGGGCCCACTGCTGGACGCTGAGGGTTTTGGCGCCCGAGACCAGGCTGCCGAAGAGCGACTCCCAGATCAGCGCGTAGACGAGGCCGAAGACGACCGCGTGCCGGCTGACGGTGCCCAGCAGCAGGAACAGCGCACTGTAGGCGATCGAGGCGACGAGGGCCGCGACCGTGTAGGCGATGGCGATCTGCTGGCCGTTGCCGTTGAGGATGAAGCCCGCGATCAGGGTGGGGATCGCGGAGAAAGCCATGGTGACGGCGATGGCGACGATCAGCTTGGTCATGATGATCGTCGGTCGCTTCACCGGCTTCGACAGCAGATAGACGATCGATCCGTCGTCGATCTCCGGGCCGATGGCGCCGGTGCCGGCGATGACGCCGATCAGCGGGACCATCGTCGCCAGAGCGAAGCCACCGAGCAGGTCGGCGGCGACCTTGTCGTCCACGCCGGTGAGAGCGCGGACGGCAATGGCGATGACGATCAGCAGGGCCGGGAGCAGGAACAGGATCAGCGCGCGGCGGCGGCCGAGCAGGGCCCGGTAGGTGAGCCGGGCAACGGTGGGGTTGTACATGGGTGCCAGCTCCTTCAGGCCGAGACGAGGTAGGAGAAGACCGACTCGAGGGACTCGTCGGAGGGCGAGACCGTCAGCAGCCGGATGCCGTGCGCGCGGGCGACCCGCGGCAGCAGCTCGGTGAAGCGCCCGAAGTCGACGGCCTGGATGCGCAGGGCGCCTTCCTTCAGGTCGACCTCGATACCGGCCGTGGACGGGTCGGCGATCAGGGCCGCTGCGAGGACCCGGTCGTCGGAGGAGCGGACGAGGTAGCGGTGGGGGCGGTCCGTCATCAGGCGGCGGATCTTGCGGAAGTCGCCCGAGGCGGCGTGCCGGCCGGCGACGACCACCTCGATGTGGGAGGCCAGCTGCTCGACCTCCTCCAGGATGTGTGAGGAGAACAGCACGGTGCGGCCGGCGTCTCCCATGCGCCGCAGCAGGTCCATGAGCTGCATGCGCTGGCGGGGGTCCATTCCGTTGAACGGCTCGTCGAGGAGCAGCACGGCCGGGTCGTGGACCAGGGCGGAGGCCATCTTCACGCGCTGGCGCATGCCCTTGGAGTACGTGGAGATCTTGCGGTCCTGGGCGTACTCCATCTCGACGGTGGCCAGTGCCCGCTGGGCGGCCACATCGTCGAGCCCGTGCAGTTCGGCGTTGGCGACGACGAACTCACGGCCGGTGAGGAAGTCGTACATGGCCTCGCGCTCGGGCACGACGCCGATCTGCTTGTAGACCTGCTCGTTGCGCCAGATCTGCGTGCCGTCGATCGTGACCGTGCCCGTGGAGGGGGCCAGGAAGCCGCCCATCATGTTGATGAGCGTGGACTTGCCGGCGCCGTTGGGGCCCAGCAGTCCGGTGACTCCCGGGCCGATGCGCATGGTCACGTCGTTGACGGCGACGACGTTCCCGAACCAGCGGGACGTGTGGTCGATGTCGATGATGGTCACAGCCCGGCCTTCCGGTAGCGGGCCATCAGAGCGGCGTAGGAGCCGGCGATGAGGCCGAGGGCGACGAGCAGGTAGACGAAGCCGGTGCCGGCCGTGGGGCCCTCCCCGCCGGGAAAGGCGGAGGTGGCGCCGAGGAACGCGGTCTGGATGCCGTCGATCAGGGTGATCGGGGAGAACAGGCCCATCCAGTCGATGGCCCCGGTGTTGCCGGTGCTGTAGGCGATGCCCTGGACGGCGGTCACCGCTCCGTAGGGGATCAGAAGCACGGCGATGATCGCGGCGACACCGAACCCGCGACGGGGGGTGAGCGCGGCCATGATGAGGCCGAGGCCCGCGAAGAGCAGCGACAGCAGAAGTACCGACACCAGTCCCTGCCCGAATCCCTTGGTCTGGTCGCCGAAGTCGAACTTCGCCAGCAGCGAGCCGATCCACATGATCAGCAGCGGTGTGGCGGTGAGGATGAACAGGGCCGAGGCCATGGCCGCGAACTTGGCCACGACGTAGTCGACCCGTTCGATGGGCCGCGAGAAGTACAGCGGCACCGTCTTGAACCGCAGGTCACGGGAGACCGACTGGGGTGCCTGGGAGGCGAGGAAGAGTCCGATGACCACCTGCGTGGTCAGGGCGTACGTCGTGTACTTGATCGGCAGTTCGGTGCTGCCGGGAACGGTGATGGCCACCGCTACGAGGATCAGCGCGGGAACGCACATCACCGCGAAGAGGATCATCGGCAGGACCTTGGACTTGGCGGAGCGGCCGAGCCCGTACGCGCCGCGCAGGGACTGCGAGAACAGCGACTTGCGGGCGTAGGAGCGGCCGAGACGGGCCCCGTCATAGGACCGGTAGCCGATGTTGTGGATCTGGGTCGAGGTGTCAGGCGCCATCGGAACCGGCTCCCTTCTGCTGGGCGGTGTGGGCGGGCCGGCCGCTGGGGACGGGCTGGTCGCTGGGGACGGACTGGTCGTTGTCGCGGAAGACCTCCGCGATGTGGTGGCGGCGCTGCTCCATGCGGACCAGGCCGAGGCCCAGGTCGGCGACGGTGTCGCGGACCGTGTCGTAGGTCTGGTCTCCGGTGGCCTCGACGAGGAGGACGTGACCGGCGCCGGGCAGGCCCTGCTCCTCTCCGGCGTGAAGGGTGAGCCCCACCTCGGTGAGCGCCTTGCGCAGGGCGGCCGTGCCGTCCGGGTGCTCGTCGGAGTCGGTCACCTCGACGGCGAGGGTCGCGGTGCTCTGGGTGAAGTCGCTGGTGGAGCTGGAGCGCAGCAGTTTGCCGCCGTCGACGACCACGACGTGGTCGCAGGTCCGCTCCAGCTCGCCGAGGAGGTGGGAGGTGACCAGGACGGAGATGCCGAAGTCGGTGTAGATCCGGCGGATCAGTCCGAGCATCTCGTCGCGCCCGACTGGGTCGAGGCCGTTGGTGGGCTCGTCGAGGAGGACCAGCTGCGGGTCGTGGACGAGCGCCTGGGCCAGCTTGACGCGCTGCTTCATGCCGGTGGAGTAGCCCCCGATGGGGCGGTAGCGCTCTTCGTACAGTCCGACGTGACGCAGGGTGTCGGCGGTGCGTTCACGGGCGGCGGTCGGCGGGAGGCCGGACATGCGCGCCATGTGCACGACGAACTCGGTGGCCGAGACGTCGGGTGGCAGGCAGTCGTGCTCGGGCATGTAGCCGACGCGTTCACGGATGGCGCTGCCATGCGTGGTGACGTCGAGGCCGAGCACGGCGGCACTGCCCTCGGTGGCGGGGGACAGTCCCAGCAGAATCTTGATCAGCGTGGACTTGCCGGCTCCATTGGCACCCACGAGGCCGGTAACACCAGGCCCGATGTCCAGGGAGAGCCGGTCGAGGGCGGTCACTCGGGGGTACCGCTTGCTCAGGCTTTCGGTCGCGATGACAGTCACGGGTTCGACGTTAGTGGTCCGGGCCCCGCGAATCGTCAGACCTTGAGTTGGCTCCCGTCTCCGCCTTCAGGCGTACACACCCGTACTGGAGGCTGATGTGACCCGGACAAGTTTGTCCACAGGTCCGTGCACGGGCCTTGACGTGATCTCCAGTCATTGTCACATTCATCAGTGTCAAGTTACGGGCGCGTACGGCTACAGGGACGGACTGCTGGCATGGCTGGGGACACCAAGCAACGCACCGCGCAACTCACTCCCGAACTGCGCGGGTTCAGGGAAGTGCAACGGCTCTCGTACGAGTGCGCGGAGGCCGTCGCCGCGCAGCTGCGGCCCGGAGTGACCGAGCGGGAGGCCGCGCGGATGCAGCGCGAATGGCTGCGTGAGCGGGGCGTGCGCGACTGGTTCCACCTCCCCTTCGCCTGGTTCGGCGACCGCACCGCCTTCGCGAACTTCAGGATTCCGCTGCAGTTCTTCCCGACCAACCGGAAGCTGGAGCCGGGGATGCCGTTCATCCTCGACATGGCGCCGGTCTTCAAGGGATACGCGGCCGACGTGGGCTACTCGGGCAGCCTCGGGCTGAACCCGGTCCAGGACCGTCTGATGTCCGATCTGCACGCGCACCGCGTGCTGATCCTGGAGCAGGTGCGCGAACGCCGCCCCCTGCGCGAGATATACGAGAACGTCGAGCGGCTGATGACGCGGCAGGGCTACGCCAACCGTCACCGCGCCTACCCCTTCGGTGTGATCGCGCACAAGATCGACCGGGTCAAGGAGCGGCGCTGGTCGCCCACCGCGTTCGGCTTCGGCACCCAGTCCCTGAAGGGGCTGGCGGGTGACGCCCTGCACGGGCACCGTGAGGGCTGGTCCCCGCTGTGGAGCCCGTACCGCTTCTCCGACCACCCGCCGCAGCCCGGCCTGTGGGCGGTGGAACCGCACCTGGGTTTCCGGGGGACCGGCGCGAAGTTCGAGGAGATCCTGGTGGTCACCGATTCCCGGGACCCCGAAGAGAGCGCGTTCTGGCTGGACGATGATCTGCCGCACGTGCGGCGCTGGGCTGAGGAGAAGGCGGCATGAGCGGGACGAGCGGGGCAGGAACGGCGGGACTGGCGGGCGCGCGCGAGCGCTGGGTGAGCACCGGCGGGGTCGAGCTGTGCGTCGCCGAGCTCGGCGAGGCGGGGCGGCCGACCGTCGTGCTGGTGCACGGCTACCCGGACACCAAGGAGGTGTGGTCGGAGGTCGCCGAACGGCTCGCCACGCGCTTCCACGTGGTGCTGTACGACGTACGCGGCCACGGGCGCTCCACCGCGCCGCACCCGTTGCGCGGCGGGTTCACCCTGGAGAAACTGACGGACGACTTCCTGGCGGTCGCCGACGCGGTCAGCCCCGACCGGCCGGTGCACCTGGTCGGCCACGACTGGGGCTCCGTTCAGGGCTGGGAGTTCGCGACGGTCGCCCGCACCGAGGGCCGGATCGCCTCCTTCACCTCGATGTCAGGCCCCTCCCTGGACCACTTCGGGCACTGGATCAAGAAGCGGATGACGCGGCCCACCCCGCGGCGGACGGCCCAGCTTCTCGGCCAGGGCGCCAAGTCCTGGTACGTGTACATGCTGCACACCCCCGTTCTCCCGGAGCTCGCCTGGCGTGGTCCGCTCGGCAAGCACTGGCCCGCCATCCTCCAGCGCCTGGAGAAGGTTCCGTCCGGGGCGTACCCGACGGCGTCGCTGCCCACGGACGCGGCGCGCGGTGCCTGGCTCTACCGCGACAACGTCCGGCCCCGGCTGCGCCGGCCGCGTGCCGACGCCTACGCGCACGTGCCGGTGCAGCTGATCACCCCCACCGGGGACGCCTTCCTGTCCGAGCGCCTGTACGACGATCTGGAGCGATGGGCCCCGGATCTGGTGCGACGGACCCTGCCCGCCAAGCACTGGGTGCCGCGGAGCCGACCGGACCAGCTCGCCGCGTGGATCACCGACTTCGTCACCACCCGGGAGGAGCCCGCGGCGCGGGCGCCGGAGCAGCGGGCCCCGGGCAAGTACGCGGACCGCTTCGGCGGTCAGCTCGTCCTGGTCACCGGCGCGGCCAGCGGCATCGGCCGGGCCACGGCCTTCGCGTTCGCCGAGGCGGGGGCCCGGGTGGTGGCCGTGGACCGGGACGGCGAGGGCGCGACGCGCACGGCCGAGATGGCCCGGCTCGTCGGAGCTCCCGAAGCCTGGGGCGAATGCGTGGACGTCAGCGATGAGCAGGCCATGGAGAAGCTCGCGGCGAAGGTCGCCGCCGAGTACGGAATCGTGGACGTCCTGGTCAACAACGCCGGGATCGGCCTGTCCGGAGCCTTCCTCGACACCAGTGCCGAGGACTGGAAGAAGGTCCTCGACGTCAATCTGTGGGGTGTCATCCACGGCTGCCGGATCTTCGGCAGGCAGATGGCGGAGCGCGGGCAGGGCGGGCACATCGTGAACACCGCCTCCGCCGCCGCCTACCTGCCCTCCAAGACCTTCCCCGCCTACAGCACTTCGAAGGCCGCGGTGCTGATGCTGTCCGAGTGCCTGCGGGCGGAGCTGGCGTCGAAGTCGATCGGCGTCTCCGCCATCTGCCCCGGCATCGTCAACACCAACATCACCGCCACCTCCCGCTTCGCCGGGGTGGACGAGGCCGAGGAGAAGCGCCGTCAGGAGCGGTCTTCGCGGCTCTACGGCCTGCGCAACTTCCCGCCGGAGAAGGTCGCCGACGCGATCCTGCGGGCCGTGGTGCGCAACGAGGCCGTGGTGCCGGTGACCCCCGAGTCCAAGGGGGCCCTGTGGATGTCCCGCTTCGCCCCGCGCACCCTGCGGGCCTTCGCGAAGCTGGATCCCCCGCTGTGAACCCGGACGGGAACGCGGATGTGAGCCCGGCGACGGGGCCCGGCCCGGGGTCGTCGGGCACGGGCTCGTCGGGCACAGACTCCCCGGCCGGGGGCTCGTCGGGTACGGGCGGGGGGCGGCGCGTGGGCCGGTACGCGATCACGCCCCGCCGGGTGGCCTTCGACTGGAAGTCCACCCCGCTGCACTGGATACCCGGTGAGCCCACCGCCACCCACGTGATCAACGTGCTGCACCTGCTGCTGCCCGCCGGGGAGAGGTGGTTCGTGCAGGTCCTCAAGGAGGGACTGCCGCTGGTCACCGACCCGGAGCTGCGCAAGGACGTCAAGGGGTTCATGGGCCAGGAGGCCACGCACAGCGTGCAGCACTCCTACGTACTGGACCACCTCGCCGAGCAGGGCCTGCCGACGGAGGCGTACACACGGCACGTCGACTTCCTCTTCGGGGTGCTGCTGGGCGAGACGCCGCCGTTCGGGGCTCCCGTCACCGCCCAGGAATGGCTGCGCTTCCGGCTCTCGATCGTCGCCGCCATCGAGCAGTTCACGGCGGTGCTCGGGGACTGGGTGCTGCGCGCGGAGGGCCTCGACCGGGCCGGCGCGGACGAGGTCATGCTGGACCTGCTGCGCTGGCACGGAGCCGAGGAGGTGGAGCACCGCTCCGTCGCCTTCGACACGTACCAGCACTGCGGCGGCTCCGCCCTGCCCCGGTACGCGCGGCGGATCGAGGGGATGGTCGTGGTCGCGCCGGTGCTGGCCTGGCTGTGGGTGTGGGGTGCTTCCCACCTCATGCGCAACGACCCGGAGACGGGCGGGCGGCCGGGCTATTCGCTCCGCGGACACAACCAGGCGGTGGCCAAGGGGCTGCTGCCCACATGGAGAGAGCTGGGCACGGCCATACCCCGCTACTTCCGGCGGTCGTACCATCCCTCGCAGGAGGGCTCGCCGCGCAGGGCGGTCGAGTACCTCGCGGCTTCGCCCGCCGCCCGGACCGCGGCGGGCGCGGTCGGCCGAGCCGCGATGTCGTAGGGAGCCGGGATTGTCCGAGCAGACGGTAGCCGAGTACCGGATCGAGGATCTGGCGCACCACAGCGGTGCCACGGTGCGCACGATCCGGGCGTACCAGGACCGCGGTCTGCTCCCGAAGCCGGAACGGAGGGGCCGGTCCAACGTCTACCGGGACACGCACCTGGCGCGCCTGCGCCAGATCGCGGACCTGCTGGACCGCGGCTACACCCTGGCCTCCATCAAGGAACTGCTGGAGGCGTGGGACGCCGGGCGCGGGCTGGGCGGCGTCCTGGGACTCGTCGCCGAGGTGCACGGGCCGTGGACCGACGAGGAGGCCGCCCGGATATCCCGGAAGGAGCTGAACGAGCGGTTCGGCGGCAGACCGGACGACGACGCGGTGGGCGAGGCCTGCGAACTGGGGGTGCTGGAGCGCATCCCCGACCGGCCGGACCAGTTCCTGGTGCCCTCCCCCCAGGAGCTGGCGGTGGCCGCCGAGCTGTACGCGGCCGGGGTGCCCCTGACCGCGATCACCGGGCACCTGCGGGAGCTGCGGGGGCAGGTGGAACACATAGCCTCCCGGTTCCTGGAGTTCACCACCGAGCACGTCTTCGCGCGCTACCTCGGCGAGGTGCCGCCCACGGACGCCGACGCCGCGGAGGCGGCCACGATGGTTCGCAGGCTGCGGCCGCTGGCCCAGCAGACGGTCGATGCCGAACTGGCTCGGGCGATGCGGCTGTTCGCGACCCGCCACCTGCAGCAGCACCTCGGGGCTCCCGGAGCGGCTCAGCCGACGGGGCCGTCGCCGGTCGCGCTGCCGGCCGGGACGGTGCGGGCCGTGCAGGAGCTGGTCGGTGCCGAGCACGTGGCGGAGTTCGTCCGGGCCGCGACGGAGCGGGAACTCCAGGCCCGGACCATGAACGAGCTGGCACGCCGGGGCGAGCGGTAGAGTCGGGGGCCGGTCGGTCGGCGGCGCCGGATGGCGCGCGACCGGCGGTGCCCGGCGCCGCTCGGCCGGTAGTCCACAGGGCGATCACGCGTTTGCCGTCAAAACATGCCCAAACGGCTGTGGACAACTGGCTCTTCCTGTGGGAAACCGGGCCACGGCTGGACCGTTTCTCAACCGATGGTCTCGTAATCCGCCTTGGTGGTGGCCGTTTCCTCCACCGGTCCGGTCTCGGCCGGGGACTCGGCAACGGCCTCCCTCTCCACCGCGACGTCCACGACGACCGGTGTCACGGCCCGCGCTTCCACGACGGCCGGCGCCTCCACGACGGCCGGCGCCACGCCCGGCACCCGGGCGCCCGCCGCTTCCACCGCCACCGCCACCGATGCCTCCGTGACCGCAGCCGTAGCCGCAGCCGCAGCCGCGGGTGCGTTCGCGCCCCCGGCCGCCCGGGCGCTTCCGTACAGCAGGGCCGCGAGGGCCAGGCCGGCCGCCCCACCGAGCAACTGGGCGGCGACGAACCCGGGCAGCGACTGCGGGGCGATGCCGGTGAAGGAGTCGCTGAAGCTGCGCCCTATGGTGCCGGCCGGGTTGGCGAAGGAGCCGGAGGAGGTGAACCAGATCGCGGCGGCGATGTACGCCGCGACGGCGGCCGGTATCAGCCTGGTGCGCCCGGTACGCCCGAGCCCCTGGATGACGAGGACGAGCCCGGCGGTGGCCACCACCTCGCCGACCAGCAGATGGCCGCCGTCGCGGACCTGGGTCGCGAAGGCACCCGGCATCCGCCCGAACATGGCCTCCGCGAGGACGGCGCCGCCGATGGCTCCGGCCGTCTGCGCCGCCGTGTAGACGAGTGCCTCCCGCCCGCCGAGACCCTCGCCGCCGGTACGCCTGGCCCACCAGGACGTGAGGGTGACCACCGGGTTGAGATGTGCGCCGGACAGCGGCCCGAGGAGCGTGATGATCAGTCCGAGGCCGATGGCCGAAGCGAGCGAGTTGGCGATGAGGGCGACCCCGGCGTCGCGGCTGAGCTCGGCGGCCTGGATTCCGGAACCGATCACGACCACGAGCAGACCGGCGGTGCCGATGAGTTCGGCAGCCGCACGACGCGGAAGAGAGGTATGGGCTGTCATGGTTTCTCCCCTTGGGCAGAAGTGGCAGCGGAAAATATATTCCGTATCTTGGAATCGTGATAGAGGGTGTCCACCCCTGCCGCCACCCCGGAAAATCGCTGCCGCGGGGACACCCGACCGGGCACGCTGGGGCCATGGACGACAGACGCACCGTGAAGGTTTCCAAATACGTCTCGAAACACCTGCGGCACCAGCCGGAACGGATCGGACTGGCGCTCGACCCCCACGGGTGGGTGGAGATCGACGACCTGCTGCGCGCGGCCGCCGACCACGGCTTCGCCGTCAGCCGCGCCGAGCTCGACCACGTCGTGGCCACCAACGACAAACAGCGGTTCGCCATCGAGGGAACCCGCATCCGGGCCAGCCAGGGGCACACCGTCGCCGTGGACCTGGACCTTCCGGAGGCGGAACCGCCCGCGTACCTCTACCACGGCACCGTCACCGGCGCGCTGGACGCGATCCGCGCCGAGGGACTGCGCCCGATGGCCCGCCACCACGTGCACCTGTCGCCCGACCGGGAGACCGCGACCCGGGTCGGCGCGCGCCGCGGGCGGCCCGTCGTGCTCAGCGTGGACGCGGCGGCGATGCGCGCGGCCGGGCACGTCTTCCGGATCAGCGCCAACGGCGTGTGGCTGGTAGAAACCGTTCCGCCGGGCTTCCTCCGTTTCCAATAGCACTGTCCCGGCATGAAAACACCGGGGAATTGTCAGATCATCCCCCTACTCTGTTCCCACTCCGGGATCCGTGAGGGGGGAACCTCGCGATCGCCGAACCACCCCTGAACGCACGCGAGGTGACGCCTTATGACGTCCACGTCCCCGTCCACACCGCCCTCCCCGTCCACGGCCGCGCCCGCGTCCGTTTCCGCTCCCCACAGCTTCCAGGTCGACCTGCGCGGCCTGGTCGACCTCCTTTCCCACCACCTCTACTCCAGTCCGCGCGTCTACGTGCGCGAGCTGCTGCAGAACGCCGTGGACGCGGTCACCGCCCGCAACGCCCTCGACCCCGAGGCGGAGGTCCACATCCGGCTGTCGGCATCCGACGGGCGCGTGACCATCGAGGACAGTGGAATCGGCCTCACCTCCGACGAGGCCCACTCCCTCCTCGCCACCATCGGCCGCAGTTCCAAGCGCGGCGGCGAGCACGGCCTCGAGGCCACCCGCCGGGAGTTCCTCGGCCAGTTCGGCATCGGTCTGCTCGCCTGCTTCGTCGTGGCCCGCCAGATCCGCGTGGTCACCCGGTCCGCCCGCGACCCGCAGGCCGCTCCCGTCGAATGGCTGGCCACGGACGACGGCTCGTACACCATCCGCGAGCTGCCCCGCTCGGCGCGCCCCCAGCCCGGCACGACGGTCGTCCTGGAGGCCCGTCCCGGTGCGGCCGAATGGACCGTTCCGGCCAAGGTCGAACAACTGGCCCGCGACTACGGCTCCCTGCTGCCCTACGAGGTCACCTTCGACGACGGCCTCGGCGGCGAGCCCCGGACCGTCACCGACCGGCCCGCCGTGTGGGACCGGCCGTTCCCGACCCCGGTCGCACGCCGCGTCGCGCTCGCCGGGCACTGCGCGGAGCTCTTCGGCTTCACCCCGCTCGACACCATCGACCTCGACCTGCCGGTGGCCGGGGTGCGCGGAGTGGCGTACGTCCTCCCCGAACCGACCAGCCCCGCCCACCGGGCCGGACACCGCGTCCACCTCAAGGGCATGCTGCTGACCGACCGTGCCGACAACCTGCTGCCGGACTGGGCCTTCTTCGTGCGAGCCGTCCTCGACACGGACACGCTGCGGCCCACGGCCTCCCGCGAGAACCTCTATGACGACGAGACGCTGTCCGCCGTGCGGGACGCCCTCGGCACCCGTATCCGCGGCTGGCTCGCCGAGCTCGCGGCGAGCGACCCGGAGCGGCTGGCCGCCTTCCTGCGCGTCCACCACCTCGGTGTGAAGTCCATGGCGCGGCACGACTCCGAACTGCTGGCCCTGATGCTGCCGTGGCTGCCGTTCGAGACCAGCGACGGCTCGATGAGCCTCGTGGAGTTCACGGCCGCCCACACGGAGATCCACTTCACGCGCACCGTCGAGGAGTTCCGCCAGATCGCGCCGATCGCCGCGGCCCACGGGCTCGGCGTGGTGAACGCCGGCTACACCTACGACGCGGACCTGCTGGCCCTGCTGCCCTCCGTACGCCCCGAGCTCAAGGTCAGCGAGCTGGACGCCGGAGCCGTCACCGAGCGCCTCGACCAGGTCCCGACCTCCTCGGAGCTGGCGCTCGCCCCCTTCCTGGCCACCGCACGCACCCGCCTGGAACCCCTGGGCTGCGACGTGCTGCTGCGTGCCTTCCAGCCCGTCTCCGTACCCGCGCTCTACCTCGACGACCGCCAGGCGCGACAGGAGCGCGACCGGACCGCCGCGCTGGAGAGCGCCGACTCGCTGTGGAGCGGCATCCTCGGAGCGCTGCGGGGCTCCGCGCCCCGCGCCCGGCTGGTCCTCAACCACAACAACCCGCTGGTCCGCCGAATCTCCACGCTCCCCGACGGAGAACTGACCGGAACCGCCGTCGAATCGCTGTACGGACAGGCTCTGCTGATGTCCCAGCGACCGCTGCGACCCGCCGACTCCACCCTGCTCAACCGGGCCTTCCTCGGGCTCCTGGAATGGGCGACCCACTCGACCGACTCCGCGGAGGACCAGAAGTGACGTCGACGCGCGAAGAGATCGAGCAGGGGCTGGCCGAGAACCGCGAATCGCCGAACGGTTCCGCGCGCAACGCGCACGCCGAGGCCCTGGCCGGCGCCGCGGAGGCGAGCGGGGACCGGGCCCTGTTCCGCGAGACGCTCGACAACCTGATCAACGCCTACCTGTACAGCTCCGAGTCGTCGAAGATCCTGGTGCCCTTCGCCCGGCTGCTCCAGGAGTACGACAAGGACCCGGCCGCCTTCTCCGAATGGGAGGCCCACTCGCTGTTCTGGCAGTTCAAGTGGGTGGCCTCGGCGATCTCCGACTCGCCGGGCATCCCGCTGGAGTCGGCCGTCGGCTGGCTGGAGGAGATGGAGCGCCGGTACCGGGTCGCGGGCTACAGCGAGAGGCCCGTGCGCGAGGCCGAGCTGTGGCTCGCCCACATGACCGGCGATGACGAACGCGCCGAGCGGGCCTTCGGACGCTGGCTGGCGGCGGACCGCGACGACATGAGCGACTGTCAGGCCTGTGAGCTCAACAGCCAGGGGCAGTACGCCGTCCTGCACGGCGACGACTCCGAGGCCCTGGAGCTCTGGAAGCCCGTTCTCACGGGTGATCTGACCTGCGCGGAAGAACCCCACCGGGTCCTGGCCACCTCACTGCTGCCGCTGCTCCGGCTCGGCCGGACCGGCGAGGCCCGCTCGCACCACTTGCGCGGCTACCGCATGGCCCGCGGCAACGAGAGCCTGCTGCCGACGATCGGCAAGCACATCGAGTTCTGCGCGCTCACCGGCAACGAGTCCCGGGGCCTGGAGATCCTGGCCGAGCACGCGGGCCACGTCGGCCCGCTCGCCAACGTCGACGACCAGCTCGCCTTCCACGGCGGCATCCTGGTCCTGCTGCGCCGCCTGGAGGAACTGGGACACGGCGGCAGCCCCGCCATCCCCTACGAGGGAACCCCCCGCACCGTCTCCGAGCTGTACGCGGTGCTGTACGCCGGATCCCTCGGCATCGCCCGGCGCTTCGACGACCGCAACGGCACCACTCGGGTCTCGGACCGGTTCCAGGACCGGATCGGGCGGGAACCGCTGCTCGGCGCCCTCCCGTTGGGGGTGCGCAGTGCGGCGCTGCCGCGCGGCAGGGCCGATGTCACGACGCACGTGCCCGTGCCTGATCGGCAACCCGATCCCCCTGGGGCCGCGGTGGCGTCCCCGTCCGGTTTCTCCGAGCTGGTGGAGCGCGCCCGTCGGGCCCGCGACCTGGGGCACCCGGGCGTGGACGCGCTGTGGGCGGAGGTGGCCGTACGGCTGGACGCGCGGGCGGAGCCCGATCCGCTGGTCTCGGCCGACCTGGCGGACCACCGGGCGCTGGCGGCCGCGCGACGCGGGGACGAGGAGGCCCCCGAACTTCTGGCGGCGGTGCGGGACGTCTACCGGGCCCTCGGCCGGGCGGAGCGTGCCGCCCTGGCGGAGCTGCGGCTGGCCGGCGTGGCCGCCCGGTCCGGGGCGGCGCCCGCGGACATCCGGGCTCTGTTCCGGGTGGCGGCACTGGCCGCCGAGGCGCTCGACCCGGCCGAGCCGTCGCGGACCCGGCGGATCGCCCTGGTGGAACTATCGGTGATCCGCGTGGAGTCCTACCTGCGCTCGCTCGAAGCGCACCACGACCACGGGAACGGGGACGACCACGACCGGGCGCACGGCCACGGTGAGGTCGTGGCGGAGCTGACCGGCTTCGTCGACGCGTACGACGACACGGTGCCCGACCTCGCCGCGGAGGCGGAGGAGATGCTGGGCCGCCTCGCCCTGTCTCAGGGCGACCCCGACGGGGCCGTGGTGCTGCTGGCGTCCGCCGCCGCGCGTGCGGTCGCGGCCGGCCGCCCCTGGCAGGCGGTCGATCCGTTGTCGCTGCGGGCCGGGGTGCTGATGTCGCTGGGCCGGCCGGACGAGGCGGAGGCCGCCGCACGGACGGGCCTGGACCATGCCGCCGAGGTCACCGACGCCGAGGCGCAGGGAGCCATCCGGCTGACCCTCGCGGACGTCCTGCTGCGCCGCGGTGACGCGGTGCGGGAGGCGGCCGAGCACGCCCTCTCCGGTGCCCACTGGTTCGACCAGGCCGGACTCGGCGCCGACGGCGGGGCGCAGGCGCGGCTGATGCTGGCTCGGGCGTACGCGCGGGACGACCGTACCGCCGAGGCGGCCGAGGTCCTCCAGTCGGCGTTGCCCGATCTGCTGGAGCACGGAGAGGAACAGGCGGTGTCCGGGAGGGAGTTCCTGGGCGACCTGCTGCGCGAGCTCGGCGAGTCCCGGCCGGCGGCGGAGCAGTACCTGCTGGCGGCGGAGGCGGCCAAGGGCTGGGAGAACCCCCGCCCTCAGGCGAACCTGGCGCATTCGGCCGCGGAGGCCCTCGCCGGAGCGGGACTGGCCGTGGAGGCGACCGCCGCCTACGAGCGGGCCCTGGAGCTGTACCGCCTGACCGGGGACGCTCCCGTTCCCGAGGTCCGCGTCCTGCGCTCCCTGGCATGGCTGGGGCTGCGGGAGGAGATCACCGACGCGGCGGTGGCCCGGGCCCGCACGCTGATGGATGACGCCGCCGGAGTGCTGGACGGGGCCCTGGCCTCCGACCCGGAGGACCCCCAACTGCGCTCGGAACTGGCCCAGACCTGGCACCAGCTGGCGCAGGTCCTCGACCGCCGGGTCAGCGAGGACGCGGCGGACGACGACACGGAGGACGGCACCGGGACCGTGGCGGACACCGCGGTCGGCGAGTCCGCCTCCCGACCGGGTCCGACGGAGAAACTCGGCGACGCCCGGATCGAAGCCCTGCGCGTGGAGGAGATCGAACTGTGGGACCGGGCCGCGGCGCTCTACGCGGAACTCGGACAGGATCACCTGCGGGACCGGTTCCAGTGCCTGAACAACGCCGCCTGGACGGAACAGGAGCGCGGCCGTCCCGAAGCCGGCGCCGCCATGGTCTCGGCGCTGGTCGACGAGGTGCGCGCCTGGCCCGAGGGGACCGCGCCCGACTGGCTCCTGCCCTCGGCGGAACACCTGCTCACGCAACTGGCACGCTGATCCGGTGACCGGCGCCGCCGCCCTTCCGGGGGCGGCGCCGGCGAACGGCTTCAGCCGTCCAGCTGGGCCGGGGCCTCGGTCGCGATCCGCTCGAAGACGGCTTCGTCGGCGGCGAACTCGGATCCCGGGATCGGTGCGTGGATCACCAGCTCGGTGAAGCCCAGCTCCCGGTGGCGACCCGCGAAGTCGACGAACGCGTCAACGGACTCCAGCAGGGTGTTGCGCTCGGGCGTGAAGCCCGTCAGCAGGATCCTCTCGATGGACTCGGGCTTCCGTCCGGCCTCGGCCAACGCCTTGTCCAGCTTTCCCGTCTGGCCCCGCAGTGCCTCCAGTGACTGGTCGGGGGTTCCGTCCTCGAAGAGCTTCGGATCGCCGGTGGTCACCCATGCCTGGCCGTACCGGGCGGCGAGCTTCAGTCCACGGGGCCCGGTCGCGGCGACCGCGAACGGCAGGCGGGGCGACTGCAGGCAGCCGGGGACGTTGCGGGCCTCATCGGCCGAGTAGAAGGCGCCGCGTTCGCTGACAGCCCCCTCGGTCAGCAGCCGATCGAGCAGCGGCACGAACTCGGCGAAGCGGTCGGCTCGTTCACGCGGGGTCCAGGGCTCCTGCCCCAGAGCGGTCGCGTCGAAGCCGTTGCCGCCCGCGCCGATGCCGAGCGTGACGCGGCCGCCGGAGACGTCGTCCAGGCTGATGAGGTCCTTGGCGAGCGTCACCGGGTGACGGAAGTTCGGAGAGGTGACGAGCGTCCCCAGGCGGACCCGCTCGGTCACCGCCGCCGCCGCGGTCAAGGTGGGCACCGCGCCGAACCACGTCAGGTCCCGGAAGCCCCGCCAGGAGAGGTGGTCATAGGTGTAGGCGGTGTGGAATCCGAGGCGCTCGGCCCGCTGCCACTGGTCGCGGCCGCCCTCGTGCCATCGACGTACCGGAAGGATCACCGTACTCAGACGCAGACTCATGCGATCGAGCCTACGGGGCCGGGCACGCGAGCCGCATGTCACGCGCAGCGGCCTCCGCGGTGGGGGCCTGACGTGTTTCACGTGAAACGGACCCGCCGGGCGGACGTTTCACGTGAAACGCCGGCTGCCCCGGCAGGACCTTCCGATCATGGTCCATCGGCTCGGGGCCATGGGCGAAGATGGAGCCGTGACCTCGGCTCCCCAGTGCCCGCAAGGGCCCACCCCCACGCCCCGGCTGATCGCCACCGATCTCGACGGCACCCTGCTGCGCGACGACAAGTCGCTCTCGCCCCGCACCGTCGCCGCGCTCGCCGCCGCGGAGAAGGCCGGGATCGAGGTGTTCTTCGTGACCGGCCGGCCGGCACGCTGGATGGGCGTGGTCAGTGACCACGTACACGGCCACGGACTCGCGATCTGTGCCAACGGCGCGGCGGTCGTCGACCTCCACGCAGGACCGGAGTTCGTACAGGTCAGGGCGCTTCCCCGGGCAGCGGCCAACTCTGTCGTACATGCCCTTCGGGCCGCCGCACCCGGCACGTCGTTCGCGGTCGAGCTGACCACCGGCATCAACTACGAACCCGAGTACCCGCCGTTCTTCCAGGACCCCGGTGCCAAGGTCGCCAGCGCCGAGAAGCTGCTGCACGAGGACACGGACGACAGCGCCGCACCCGTACTCAAGCTGCTCGCGCACCACGCCGATCTCGCCCCCGACGAGTTCCTGGCCCTGGCCCGCGCCGCCGCCGGCGCGTACGCGTCCATCACCCGCTCCAGTCCGACCTCCCTCCTGGAGGTCAGCGGCCAGGGCGTGTCCAAGGCCAGCACGCTGGCCCTGTGCTGCGCCGAGCGGGGCATCACCCCGGCCGAGGTCGTCGCCTTCGGCGACATGCCGAACGACGTGGAGATGCTCGGCTGGGCGGGCACCTCGTACGCGATGGGCAACGCGCACCCGGACGTGATCGCGGCCGCGTCCGGCCGTACGACCGCCAACAACGAGGACGGGGTCGCCGTCGTCATCGAGCGGATCCTGGCCGAGCGCACTGCGGCCATCACAGCGGCGGAGCGGCAGGGCTTCTGAGAGGACCGGCCGGCGGGGTGCCGTCCCCGTCGGCAGGAGCGAGTGACGACACCCCCGGGCTAGAGCGGGGCCTCCCAGACCAGGGTGGTGCCGCCGCCGTCCTCACCGATGCCGGGACCGTACGAGCTCGCGCCGCCCAGCGACTCCGCCCGTCGGCGGAGGTTGCGCAGGCCACTGCGGCGCCCGCCCTCCGCAATGCCCACACCGTCGTCGGCGACCTCCAGCCGCACCCCCGGCCGGCCGTCGGCCAGCGCGATCGTGGAGTCCACGACGACTTCGATGCGGGAGGCCTCCGCGTGCCGGAAGGCATTGGACAGGGCCTCACGGAGCGCGGCGATCAAGTTCTTGCCGACCAGCTCACCGACGATGGTATCGATGGGTCCGAGGAACCGGTGCGCGGGCTTGAAGCCCAGCGGCACCGCCGCCATGTTGATCTCCCTCAGCACCCGGGTGCGCAGCCCCGAAGGCGCCTCCGCCGGACCCTGCTGGAGGGCGAAGATCGCCGTACGGATCTCCTGGATGGTCACGTCCAGCTCGTCCACGGCTTTGCCGACGCCGTCACGGACCTCGGGGACGATGGACCTGCGCTGAGCTCCCTCCAGCATCATCCCGGTGGCGAACAGCCGCTGGATGACCAGGTCGTGCAAGTCGCGCGCGATGCGGTCGCGGTCCTCGAACACGGCGAGCCGCTCCCGGTCGCGCTGCGCCTCGGCCATCATCAGGGCGAGCGCCGCCTGTGAGGCGAACTGCGTGGCCAAGGTCCGCTCGGCCTCGGTGAACGGGCGCTGGCCGCGGGCCCGGGGGGTGACCAGTGCCCCGAGCACCCGCCCGCCGCTGTGCAGCGGCAGCATCATGCAGGGGCCGTACTGGCTGGTCAGCTTGCTGACCATGCGGGGGTCGGAAGCAGCGTCGTCCACGAAGACGGCCTCGCCCCGGAGCAGCTTGTCCACCACCGGGCTCTCGGCGGGAACCACCACACCGAGGGATGTGGCCGGATTCTCGGCCGAGACGGCGACGATCTCCATCCCGCCGTCCTCGGCGGGAAGCATGACGATCCCGGCGGAGGAGTCGGCCAGGCGGCGGGCCTGCTCGGCCACCACCGCGAGGGCGTCGTCCGCGTCCCCGCCGGAGAGCAGCGCCGTGGTGACGGCGACCGAGCCGTCGATCCAGCGCTCGCGCTGGGTGGCGGCCTCGTACAGCCGGGCGTTGCCGATGGCGATGCCTGCCTCGGTGGCCAGCACCCGGACCATGTGTACGTCGTAGTCGTTGAACTCTCCGCCGCCGTTCTTCTCGGCGAGGTAGAGGTTGCCGAAGATCTCCCCCTGCACCCGGATCGGGACACCGAGGAACGTCTTCATCGGCGGGTGGTGCTCCGGGAATCCGGCGGAGCGCGGGTCCTTCGTCAGATCGGGGAGGTGCACCGTGTCCGGGTGGGAGATCAGGGCGCCGAGCAGCCCCCGCTTCCCGTCCGGGCGGTGGCCGATCTTCCGTGCCAGTTCGGCGCTGATCCCGAAGGTGACGAAGTCCGAAAGGCCCCGCCCCTCCGTGTCGACGACGCCGATCGCCGCGTAGCGGGCGTCCGCGAGCTCGGCCGCCGTCTCGCAGATGCGGTCCAGTGTGGAGTGCAGCTCAAGACCCGTACCGACCGACCTCATCGCCTCCAGCAGTTGGGGGACCCGGGCGGTGAGCTCGGTGGACAGGCCCTGAAGACTCCTGGTGGCCTGGGTGGCGGCCTCCAGCGGGTCCCGCGTTCCGGGTGATGCGTCCGGTGATTGCTGCGACTCCTGCGCTGACATGCTCTTGAGACTAGTTAGTCCCTTTTACTGGGGAAAGTCGGCCGACGCCCGATCCACTGCCCTCTCCCGTTCCAGCAGCCGCCGCAGCGGCCCCTCCGCGGCGGCCAGCTCCGCGTAGCCGCCCCGCTGCACGACCTCTCCCCGGTCCAGTACGAGCACCTCGTCGACCGCCTCCAGGCCGGCCAGCCGGTGCGTGATCAGCACCGTGGTACGCCCCTCGGTCGCGGCCAGCAGGTCCGCCGTCAAGGCGTCCGCCGTCTCCAGGTCCAGGTGCTCGGCCGGCTCGTCGAGCACCAGCACGGGGAAGTCCGCGAGCAGCGCCCGGGCCAGGGCGAGGCGCTGGCGCTGACCGCCCGAGATCCGCTCGCCGTGCTCGCCGACCAGGGTGTCCAGCCCGTCCGGCAGGCTGTCGGCCCACTCCAGCAGACGCGCGGCGGCCAGTGCCTCCCGCAGGTCCTCCTCGCTCGCCCCGGTCCGGGCCAGTCGCAGGTTCTCCCGCACCGAGCTGTCGAAGAGGTGGGCGTCCTGGGCGCACAGCCCCACGCGTGCCCGTACGTCGTCGCCGTCGAGCGTGCGCACGTCCGCGCCGCCCAGGGTGTACGCGCCCTCGCGGGGGTCCAGGAACCGCAGCAGGACCTGGGCGAGGGTGGTCTTGCCGGAGCCCGAGGGGCCGACCACGGCGATGCGGCGCCCGGCCTCCAGGGTCAGGTACAGTCCGCGCAGCGCGTCCCGCTCCTGACCGGGGTGCCGGGCGGTGAGCCCCGTCAGCCGCAGGGGGAAGGGCGAGGCGGGCGGTGCGGAGGCCCGCTCCGGCTCGGCGACCGGAACCGGCGCGTCGATCACCTCGTAGACCCGCTCGGCGCTGCGGCGCACCCGCTGGCGGTACTGGACCGCGAGCGGAAGGCCAGTGACGGCCTCGAAGGCGGCGAGGGGGGTGAGGACCGCGACGGCCATGGCCACCCCGGACAGCCGCCCGTCGTGGACGGCGTTCGCGGCGGCGGCCGCGGCGGCCACCACGGTCAGTCCGCAGATCAGGGCGGACAGCCCGCTGCCCAGCCCGGTCGCGGCGGCGCCCCGGGCGGCGATGCGCGTGAGGACGCCGTCGCTCTCGCGGGTCCGGCCCTTGCGGTCCTCGAGCGCGCCGGCGACGGTCAGCTCCGCGGTGCCGGTGAGGAGGTCGGCCACCCGGGTGGCGAGCTCGCCCCGGGCCGGTGCGAGCCGGCGCTCGGACCGGCGGGCGGTCGCCCCGCTGATGAGCGGCACCCCGATCCCGGCGGCGAGGAGGCCGACGGCCAGGACGGCTCCGGCCTCGGGCAGCAGCCAGGCGGCGAAGGCGACCGAGCCGGTTCCCACGAGCACAGCGGTACCGACCGGGAGGAGCCAGCGCAGCCAATAGTCCTGCAAGGCGTCGGCGTCGGCGACGAGCCGGGCCAGCAGGTCCCCGCGCCGGTGCTCGCGCAGCCCGGCCGGGGCGATGCGCTCCAGCCGTCGGTACACCGAAACCCGCAGGTCGGCGAGCATCCGCAGCACGGCGTCGTGCGAGACGAGCCGCTCGGCGTACCGGAAGACGGCCCGCCCCATGCCGAAGGCCCGGGTCGCGGTGACGGCCACCATCAGGTAGAGCACGGGCGGCTGTTCGGAGGCCCGCGAGATCAGCCAGCCGGACACGGCCATCAGGCCCACGCTGCATCCGACGGCCAGGGCCCCGAGCAGCAGGCCGAGCCGGAAGCGGCCCTGCCACGCCCTGGCCACCGCCCGTACCCGGCGCAGCGGGTCCGCCCCGCCCGAGTCCGTACCGCCCGAGTCCGTGCCGCCCCCGGTCCGCGCCCGCTCGGGCGCGGCGCCGAGGATCCACTCACCGGCGTCCGGGTCGGGTGCGCCCACCCGGGACTCCGTCCCGGCCAAGGCCAGGGGGGACCCGGTCCGGGGGAGGGGCCGGGCCGGGCCGGCCACGGCCGCCACGGCCGCCATCGGGACCACCCGGTCCGCGACGGCGAGCAGCGCCGGGCGGTGCACCACCAACAGCACGGTGCGGCCCACGGCGAGCCGGCGTACGGCGTCCACCACCGCGGCCTCGGTCTCGCCGTCCAGCGCGGCGGTCGGCTCGTCCAGCAGCAGGACGGGCCGGTCCGCCAGGAACGCTCGTGCCAGGGCCAGGCGCTGGCGTTGCCCGGCGGACAGCCCCACGCCGCCCTCGCCCAGCGCGGTCCGCGCCCCCAGGGGCAGCGCGGCCACGAACTCCTCCGCCCCGGCGTTCCGCAGCGCTTCCGCCACCTCTGCTTCGGAGGCCCCGGGGCGGGCCAGCCGCACGTTCTCGGCGATCGTTCCGGCGAACAGGTGCGGGCGCTGGGGCACCCAGGCGATCCGCTCGCGCCACTGGGCGCGCGACAGCTCGGCCAGGTCCACACCCGCGACCCGGACCCGGCCTGCGGTGGGTTCCACGAATCCCAGCAGCACTTGGAGGAGCGTGGACTTCCCCGCGCCGCTCGGGCCGGTGAGCGCGACGCATTCCCCCGGTCCGACGGTCAGGGAGACCGGGCCGGGCGAATCCTCGCCACGGCCTTCGTACCGGACGGCGACCCCGTCGATCTCGATCCGCAGGGGGGCGCCGGCGGGCAGGGCGGCCTCGCCGCCCGGATGCGCGTCTGAGGTCTCCAGGACCTCGAAGATCTGCTCCGCGGCCGCCAGTCCCTCCGCCGCCGCGTGGTACTGCGCACCCACCTGGCGCAGTGGCAGGTAGGCCTCGGGCGCCAGGATCAGGATGACCAGGCCGGTGTAGAGGTCGAGCTCGCCGTGGACCAGCCGCATGCCGATGGTCACGGCCACCAGTGCCACCGACAGGGTGGCCAGCAGTTCCAGCGCGAAGGACGAGAGAAAGGCGATGCGCAGGGTCCGCATCGTCGCGCGGCGGTAGTCGTCGGTGATCACCCGGATCGACTCGGCCTGCGCCTTGGCCCGGCCGAACACCTTCAGGGTCGGCAGCCCGGCCACCACGTCGAGGAAGTGCCCCGACAGCCGGGAGAGCAGCCGCCACTGGCGGTCCATCCGGGACTGGGTGGCCATACCGATGAGGATCATGAACAGGGGGATCAGGGGGAGCGTGACCACGATGATGGCGGCCGACACCCAGTCCTCGGTGACGACCCGGGCCAGCACCGCCACCGGCACCACCACCGCGAGGCCCAGCTGGGGCAGGTAGCGCGAGAAGTAGTCGTCGAGGGCGTCCACGCCCCGGGTGGCCAGCGCCACCAGCGAGCCCGTCCGCTGCTTGTCGATCCGGCCGGGGCCCAGGTCTGCGGCCCGCTCCAGCAGTCGGCCGCGCAGTTCGGACTTGACCGCAGCGCCCGCCCGGTGCGCGGCCAGCTCGGTCAGCCAGGCCACCAGGGCCCGCCCGAGGGCCACTGCCGCCAGCAGCAGCAACGGGGTCCTGAGCGCCGCTCCGTCCAGGCCGTCTTCGAAGGCACCGACGACGATCTCGGCCATCAGCATCGCCTGACCGACGACCAGCCCCGCCCCGGCAAGGCCCAGGACCACCACCGCCCCGAGGAAGAGGCGGGTGGAACGGGCGTACCGGAGCAGGCGCGGGTCGATCGGTTTCACGTGAAACATCCCCCAGGGGCAGGGTCAGTCAGGCGGGTGGGCCGGAGCCGGACTCCGGGTGGCTCTGTGGTCTGCGGGCGGCCCAGTGGTCTCCGGATGGCTCAGTGCACGTCGACGATGTGCTGCGTACCGATCCGCTTGCGGAACACCCAGTACGTCCAGCCCTGGTAGAGCATGACGAGTGGGGTGGCCACTCCCGCGCACCAGGTCATGATCTTCAGGGTGTAGGCGCTGGACGAGGCGTTGGTGACCGTCAGGCTCCAGGCGTCGTTCAGCGAGGACGGCATGACGTTCGGGAAGAGGGTCAGGAAGAGCATCGCCACGGCGGCCGCGATGGTGATGCCGGACAGGGCGAACGACCATCCCTCGCGGCCTGCCAGGTTGAGGCCCACGGCCCCGAGCAGGGCCACCACCGCGATGGCCATCGCGATCAGGCTCTTCCCGTCACCGCGCGAGAGCTGGGTCCAGATCAGGAAGACCAGGGCCAGTACGGCGGTCACCACGCCGAGCCGGGTGGCCAGCCGGCGTGAGCGGACCCGGATGTCACCGACCGTCTTGAGCGAGGTGAAGACCGCGCCGTGGAAGGTGAACAGGGTGAGGGTGACCAGACCGCCGAGGATCGAGTACACGTTGAGCAGGTCGAGGAAGGTCCCGACGTACTCCTTGTCCTGGTCGATCTTCACGCCGCGCACGATGTTGGCGAACGCCACGCCCCACAGGAACGCGGGGATCAGCGAGGTCCAGAAGATCGCGTGCTCCCAGTTGGTCTGCCACTTGTCCTCGGGGCGCTTGTGCCGGTACTCGAAGGCGACACCCCGGATGATGAGGCAGACCAGGATCAGCAGCAGCGGCAGGTAGAAGCCGGAGAAGAGGGTGGCGTACCAGTCGGGGAAGGCCGCGAAGGTCGCGCCGCCGGCGGTGAGCAACCAGACCTCGTTGCCGTCCCACACGGGCCCGATCGTGTTGATCAGAACCCGCTTCTCCGTGCGGTCGCGGGCGAGCAGCTTGGTCAGGACCCCGACTCCGAAGTCGAAGCCCTCCAGGAAGAAGTAGCCGATCCACAGGACGGCTATGAGCACGAACCAGACGTCGTGGAGTTGCATGGTGTCGACTCCTCAGCCTCAGTACGAGAAGGCCATCGGCCGGTCGGGGTTCTTGTCGTCCCCACCGATCTTGGTGGGCGGGTTGAGGTCGGCCTCGGTGAGTTCGGGCGGGCCGGCCTTGACGTACTTGACGAGGAGCTTGACCTCGATGACCGCCAGCACGGCGTACAGGAGGGTGAAGCCGATCATCGAGGTGAGGACCTCGCCCTGGGAGACGTTGGGCGAGACGGCGTCCCGGGTGCGCAGGACCCCGTAGACCACCCATGGCTGGCGGCCCATCTCGGTGAAGATCCAGCCCCAGGAGTTGGCGATGAGCGGGAAGCCCATCGTCCAGAGGGCGACGACCCAGTACAGGTTGGCGAAGCGGGGGCTCAGGGCCTTCTTGAAGAGGACCAGGTGCGGGACCTCGTCCTCACCGGTCCGCAGGCCCGGTGGCAGCAGGAACCTCTTGCGGGTCAGCCACAGCCCCAGCGCTCCGATGCCGAGGGAGGCCATGCCGAAGCCGATCATCCAGCGGAAGCCCCAGTAGGCCACGGCGATGTTCGGCCGGTAGTCGCCGGGCCCGAACTTTTCCTGCTGGGCCTTGTTGACGTCGTTGATGCCGGGGACGAAGGAGGTGAAATCGTCGTTGGCCAGGAAGGAGAGCAGGCCGGGGATCTCGATGGCGACCTTGTTGTGCCCCTTGTCGACGTCTCCGTACGCGAAGACCGAGAAGGGTGCGGGTGCCTCGCCGTCCCAGAGCGCTTCGGCGGCGGCCATCTTCATCGGCTGCTGCTTGTACATGACCTTGCCGAGCAGGTCGCCGCTGACGGCCGTGCCCATACCGGCGATGATCATGACGATCAGGCCGAGCCGCAGCGAGGAGCGCATCACCGGGATGTGCTTCTTGCGGGCGAGGTGGAAGGCCGCGATACCGGCCATGAACGCGCCGCCGACCAGGAACGCGGCGGTGATGGTGTGGAAGAACTGGGTGAGCGCGGTGTTCTGGGTGAGGACCAGCCAGAAGTCGGTGAGCTCGGCCCGGCCCCGCTCCTCGTTGATGCGGTACCCGACCGGGTGCTGCATCCAGGAATTGGCCGCCAGGATGAAGTAGGCGGACAGGATGGTGCCGATGGACACCATCCAGATGCAGGCGAGGTGGATCTTCTTCGGCAGCTTGTCCCAGCCGAAGATCCACAGACCGATGAAGGTCGACTCGAAGAAGAAGGCGATCAGCGCCTCGAAGGCCAGCGGGGCCCCGAAGACGTCACCGACGAACCGCGAGTAGTCGGACCAGTTCATGCCGAACTGGAACTCCTGGACGATGCCGGTGACGACACCCATCGCGATATTGATCAAGAAGAGCTTGCCCCAGAACTTCGTGGCCCTGAGGTACTTCTCCTTCTCGGATCGCACCCATGCGGTCTGCAGGCCGGCGGTGAGCGCGGCGAGCGAGATCGTCAGCGGGACGAAGAGGAAGTGATAGACGGTGGTGATGCCGAACTGCCATCGCGCCAGGGTTTCCGGCGCCAAAGCGAGGTCCACGTCATCTCCTTCGGCCGTGAGGGACAGCGGCATTTGCCTGGTGTATCCCACTCAACTCGGGAGGAAGCGGGACACGCTTGTGAACGCGTTCACATTCACAAGCATTATGTACTACTGCATTTGGGATCTTCGAAGGGGGGTGCCTCTAGCCAACGACTTCAACAGATTGTTGAATGCGGCTCATGCAGATACGAATCTCCTGGCCCGCCGGCCAGCTCACGGCGACCCTGGACGAGACCCCGACGGGCAAGGCGCTGGCCGAGGCCCTTCCGATCTCCGCCTCCGCCAACCTCTGGGGCGAGGAGGTCTACTTCGACACCGGCGTGTCCGTGGCCCTGGAGCACGACGCCCAGCAGGTCGTGGCTCCGGGAACCATCGCCTTCTGGACCGAGGGCGACGCGCTCGCGCTGCCCTACGGAGCCACGCCCATATCGCGTGGCGGCGAGAGCCGCCTGGCGAGCCCGTGCAACATCCTCGGCTCGTTCGACGGCGACCCCCGCCTGCTGTCCACCGTCCGCGAGGGCGACCCGGTCCGCGTGGAACTGGCCTAGCGAACGGGCCCGGCCCGGCCGTCCGGGCGCATGGGCCGGCACACCGGCCGCGTCGGCAGGCGAACCGGCCGCCCCGCCTACAGCCCCTTGAAGAACTCCCCCGCCGTGTGCAGGAAGAGGTCGTTCGCCTCGGTCTCACCGATCGTGACCCGCAGGCCCTCGCCCGCGAAGGGCCGGACCACCACTCCGGCCTTCTCGCAGGCCGCCGCGAAGTCGGCGGTCCGCTCGCCCAGACGCATCCACACGAAGTTCGCCTGCGTGTCCGGAACCGTCCAGCCCTGCGCCAGCAGGGTCTCGTGCACCCGGGCCCGCTCGCCCACCAGCGCCCCGACCCGGCCCATCAGCTCGTCCTCGGCGCGCAGCGAGGCCACCGCCGCGTCCTGGGCGAGCTGGCTGACCCCGAAGGGCACCGCTGTCTTGCGCAGCGCGGCAGCCACCGGCTCGTGCGCCACCGCGAAGCCGACGCGCAGACCGGCCAGCCCGTACGCCTTGGAGAACGTACGCAGCACGGCGACGTTCGGGCGGTCGCGGTACAGCTCGATGCCGTCCGGCACGTCCGTGTCGCGTACGAACTCGCGGTACGCCTCGTCCAGCACCACCAGGACGTCCGAGGGCACCCGGTCCAGGAACCGCTCCAGCTCGGCACGGCGCACCGCGGTGCCGGTGGGGTTGTTCGGGTTGCAGACGAAAATCAGCCGGGTCCGCTCCGTGATCGCCGCGGCCATGGCGTCGAGGTCGTGCACGTCCCCGTCGGTCAGCGGGACCTTCACGGAGGTCGCGCCCGAGATCTGCACGATGATCGGGTACGCCTCGAAGGAGCGCCACGCGTAGATGACCTCGTCGCCCGGGCCGGCCGTCGACTGGATCAGCGACTGCGCCACGCCCACCGAGCCGGTGCCGGTGGCGACGTGCTCGACCGGCACCCCGAACCGCTCCGCGATCTCGTTCACGAGCCCGGTACAGGCCATGTCGGGGTAGCGGTTGAAGTTCCCCGCGGCGGCGACGGCGCTCTCCAGCACCCCGTGCAGCGGCGGGTAGGGATTCTCGTTCGACGACAGCTTGTACGCGACGGGTCCGCCCGCGGCCGCCGGCCTGCCGGGCTTGTATGTCGGAATGCCGTCCAGCTCGGCGCGCAGCTTCGGGCTGTTCTCGCTCACCGCAGGTCCTCCTCGACCGTCCCGTACGACGTCGCCGTCGACTCAATACTGCTCACCTTATGAGGATTCCTCGCTCCCGAGAATGGGGGCGCCTGGAATGCGGGGGAGCGCGCGCATATATGCGCGCGCCGGTGGCCTGCGCCGTGGCGCGCATCCCTCGTGCAGGTGAGTTGCGACCGGTCCGAGACCGCACCGTTTTGGCATGCCCGGTCCCGCCGACAGGCGCCCCACCCCATCAGACCCCTGAAGCGCCTTTCTTTCCAAGGTCATTGACAGTGGCGAACCGTGCAGAAACGTGCCTGTCAACGCGTGCATATGCACCCGGACCACCCACCCCGTCGAGCCCTACTATCGGCTCGCCATGACAGCAGCAGGGAAGCATCAGGTGAGCCGGACCGAGACCACCCGGCGGGCCGCCGGCCGACAGGGCCGGGCCGGCATCAGGGACGTGGCCGCCGCAGCGGGCGTCTCCATCACAACCGTCTCCGACGCCCTCAATGGCAAGGGGCGGCTGCCGGACGCCACCCGCCGCCACGTTCGCGAGGTCGCCGACCGGCTGGGCTACCGCCCGTCCGCCGCCGCCCGCACCCTCCGTACCGGAAAGTCGGGCCTGATCGGCCTGACCGTGACGACGTACGGGGATGAACCTTTCACCTTCACCGAATTCGCCTACTTCGCCGAGATGGCCAGGGCCGCGACCTCAGCCGCGCTGGCGCGCGGCTACGCCCTCGTCATCCTCCCCGCCACCTCCCGACACGACGTGTGGTCCAACGTCGCCCTCGACGGCACCGTCGTCATCGACCCCTCCGACCACGATCCAGTCGTCACCGAACTCGTCCGCCAAGGCCTGCCCGTCGTCTCCGACGGCCGCCCGGCAGGCTCCCTCCCCGTCACCGCCTGGGTCGACAACGACCACGAGGCGGCCGTACTCAACCTGCTCGACCACCTCGCCGCCGCCGGCGCCCGCCGGATCGGGCTCCTGACCGGCACCACCACCGACACGTACACCCGGCTCTCGACCACCGCCTACCTGAGCTGGTGCGAGCGCGTCGGCCAGGATCCCGTGTACGAGTCCTACCCCGCCCACGACCCGTGCGCGGGCGCGGTCGCCGCCGACCGGCTCCTCGCCCGCCCCGACCGGCCCGACGCCGTGTACGGGCTCTTCGACCCCAACGGCACCGACCTGCTCGCCGCCGCCCGGCGCTACGGCCTGCGCGTCCCCGAGGACCTGCTGCTCGTCTGCTGCAGCGAGTCCACCGTGTACGCCACCACAGAACCGCCCATCACCACCCTCTCCCTCAAACCGCGCCGCATCGGCACCGCCGTCGTACAGCTGCTGATCGACGCGATCGAGGGAGTCGACACCGGGCGCCCCGTCGAACAGGTCGTCCCGACCGAACTGATCATCCGTACCTCTTCGCAGCGCAGGCAGCCCCGCACGACCGTCAGCCCACCCCGATCACCCGCGCAGGACTGACCTCCGCACCACTCCGCGGCGCGGCCGAATGCCTCGTCAAAGATTTCAACAACACCGATATCGGGAGAAAACAGCAGGAAGGATCGGCTCCGGAAAGGATTCACCACCCTGGTGCGTCACAGAGCGCGAGCCGCATTCCTATGATGGGCGCACGACATCACGGACCCTCCTCCCCGGAGGTCAGGAGGGTCCGCAGGTGTACGACAGCGCGACGGTGGTGGAGGGGTCGATGACTCAGGGGGCCGGTCAGGGACCCGCTATGCGGACGGAGACGCTGCGGGACTTCCGAGTTCCGGTCACCGAGCCCGCCCCGTACGGCGTGTCCGAGGGGTTCGGCAGCGAGCCACCCGTGTACGGCTCGTACCCGGCGTACTACAACGGCGGCACCGCGCCCGGCATCACCGCGCCCGTCCCGGTGATGAGCCACGAGCCCGAACCGGACGATCCCGAAGGCTACACGCCGACACAGCGCGACCTGCCCGTCATCGGGCGCGGCGCGGTCGGCGGCCCCGGGGACACCGTCCAGATCCACTACGTCCCCCAAGAGACCGCTCCCGACGGCCCCGGGCCGCTCTACGTGGTCGGCGACGTACACGGCTACCTCGACGAACTCGTCACCGAACTCGGCGCCCAGGGCCTGATCGACACCGAACGCCGCTGGTCCGCCGGCAACGCCCGGCTCTGGTTCCTCGGGGACTTCACCGACCGCGGTCCCGACGGCATCGGCGTCATCGACCTCGTCATGCGGCTGTCCGCAGAGGCGGCCGCCGCGGGCGGCTACTGCAAGGCACTCATGGGCAACCACGAGCTCCTGCTGATCGGGGCGAAGCGGTTCGGCGACACCCCCGTCGCCTCCGGCGCCGGTACGGCCACCTTCCAGGCCGCCTGGCTGCTCAACGGCGGCCAGCGCACCGACATGGAGCGCCTGCAGGACGTACACCTGCAGTGGATGTCCCGGCTGGACGCGGCCGTCCTGGAAGAGGACCACCTGCTCCTGCACTCCGACACCACGGCCTACCTCGACTACGGCGACTCGATCGAGGACGTCAACGACACCATCCACGAGCTGCTCAACCGCAACGACGCCGACATCACCTGGGACCTGTTCCGCAAGTTCACCAAGCGGTTCGCCTTCCGCGACGAGGACACGGGCCCGCAGGCCGTACGCGAACTGCTCGGCACCTACGGCGGCAGCCGCGTCGTGCACGGCCACAGCCCGATCCCCTACCTGCTCGGCGAAGTGGGCACGGAGGACGGCGACTCGGCACGCGGCCCCGAAGCGGTGGACGGCCCGCACGTGTACGCGGAAGGGCTCGCCATCGCCATGGACGGCGGGGTGACGATGGCGGGCAAACTGCTGGTCGTGCAACTTCCTTTGGGCAACTGACTGTTACCGAGGCAGGCTATTTCCGGAAAGCCACTGTCAACCGGTGGCGTGCGCGCTCTACCATCGCTCTATCCGTAGCAGGCTCTCCTCCGTTTGTGCCGGCGCCCGGGTCTACGCGGGCATACCGGCTTCTACGGAGCATCGGGGGATGCACATGACCAGCGCTCCGCACCTGCTGACCGAAGACCGACCGGAATTCGATCGCCTCCTCGAAGAGGCGCTTCGCACAGCGCCCGAGCGTCCCGAGCTCGCCACCCTCGGCGAGCGGCTGAACGCCGAACAACTGCGCACCATGGCCATGGGGGCCAGTGCGCTCCTGTCGGCCGCGGCAGCGGCCGAGTACGACCACTACGTGAAGGTCCGCGGGGAGCGGCGCGACGAGCTCCTGTCCACCCCGGGGTCGTCGGGTGAGGAGAACGGCGGGCAAGGCGGCGACGGCGCGGGAGCGGGCGCCGTCATAGCGGTCCTCGCGCCGGTGCTGGCGGGCACCGCGATGCTGATCTTCCTGCTCGTGGGCTACAGCCTGAAGATGATCGAGCCCGAACCCGCCTTCGCCAAGACCATGCTGACGGCCGGCTGGCTCTTCGGCGCGCTCACCGTGGCCGGCCTGGTGTGCGCCGTGATCGGCCTGCTGGTGACGGCTGTCCGCAACAGTTCGACCGAGGTGGTGGCCGACGAGTCCGAGGCGGTGCCCGACGAGGTAGCCCGGGCGCGCGAGGCCTGGCGCCACGCCCTGCTGGAGCGCGGCATCATGCCGTTCCTGAGGGACGCGCTGGCCGACCCGAGCGCGGGTCCGGGCTTCCCGCCTCCGCGCGGGCGCGGCAGCCGGATCCCCAGCCTCGGCTACACGGCTCCCGATTTCACCAGTCCGGGCGCCCCGTCCGAGGGTCCCCCGCCCGGCTATTCACCGCCGGACTTCACGAGCCCGGACTTCGGCGGACCGGAACACGACCCGAAGTGACGCGTCCGCCCCGCGGGCCGTCCCCACCACGCCTCTGTTTCACGTGAAACGGAGGCCCGGAGGGGACGGCGCCCGCCCGCCTGAAGAGCCCTGGGGCGGCACCTTCTGCGGGTGCGTCAGTCGGCGAGCGGCAGGTAGACACGGTTACCGGCGGCCGCGAACTCCGCGGACTTCTCCGCCATGCCCGCCTGGATCTCGTCGGCCTTGAGGTCCCCGCCGTGCTGTCGGCGGATGTCCTGCGAGATCTTCATGGAGCAGAACTTGGGACCGCACATGGAGCAGAAGTGCGCGGTCTTGGCCGGCTCGGCGGGGAGGGTCTCGTCGTGGAACTCACGTGCCGTGTCCGGGTCGAGGGCCAGGTTGAACTGGTCCTCCCACCGGAACTCGAACCGGGCGTCCGACAGCGCGTCGTCCCACTCCTGGGCTCCGGGGTGGCCCTTGGCCAGGTCCGCCGCGTGCGCGGCGATCTTGTACGTGATGACACCGGTCTTCACGTCGTCCCGGTTGGGCAGGCCCAGGTGCTCCTTGGGGGTGACGTAGCAGAGCATCGCGGTGCCCCACCAGGCGATCATCGCGGCGCCGATGCCCGAGGTGATGTGATCGTAGGCGGGCGCCACATCGGTCGTCAGCGGGCCGAGCGTGTAGAACGGCGCCTCTTCGCAGATCTCCTGTTGGAGGTCGATGTTCTCCTTGATCTTGTGCATCGGGACGTGGCCCGGACCCTCGATCATGGTCTGGACGTTGTGCCGCTTGGCGATCGTGTTCAGCTCACCCAGCGTCTTGAGCTCGGCGAACTGCGCCGCGTCGTTGGCGTCCGCGATGGACCCGGGCCGCAGACCGTCACCCAGCGAGTACGTGACGTCGTACGTCGCGAGGATGTCGCAGAGCTCCTCGAAGTTCGTGTAGAGGAAGTTCTCCTTGTGGTGCGCCAGGCACCACGCGGCCATGATCGAGCCTCCGCGCGAGACGATGCCGGTCTTGCGGCGGGCGGTCAGCGGCACGTACGGGAGCAGTACGCCGGCGTGGACCGTCATGTAGTCGACGCCCTGCTCGGCCTGCTCGATGACCGTGTCCTTGTAGATCTCCCAGGTCAGGTCCTCGGCACGACCGTCGACCTTCTCAAGCGCCTGGTAGAGCGGCACGGTGCCGATCGGGACGGGAGAGTTCCGCAGCACCCACTCGCGCGTGGTGTGGATGTTGCGGCCGGTCGAGAGGTCCATGACCGTGTCGGCGCCCCACTTGGTCGCCCAGGTCATCTTGTCGACCTCCTCCTCGATCGAGGAGGTGACCGCGGAGTTGCCGATGTTGGCGTTGACCTTCACCAGGAACCGCTTGCCGATGATCATCGGCTCGATCTCGGGGTGGTTCACGTTCACCGGCAGCACCGCGCGGCCCGCCGCGATCTCCTCGCGGACCACCTCGGGGGAGACGTTCTCGCGGATCGCCACGTACTCCATCTCCGGGGTGATCTCACCGCGGCGGGCGTACGCGAGCTGTGTGACGGCGACGCCGCCGCGACCCCGGCGGGGCTGACGGGGGCGGCCCGGGAACACCGCGTCGAGGTTCTTGAGGCCCCCGCGCGGCGAGGTGTGCTTGATCCCGTCGTCCTCGGGGCGCGCGGGGCGTCCCGCGTACTCCTCGGTGTCTCCGCGCGAGATGATCCAGTTCTCGCGCAGCGGGGCGAGGCCCCGGCGGACGTCCGTCTCGATCTGCGGGTCGGTGTACGGACCGGACGTGTCATAGAGCGTCACGTCCTTGCCGTTGGTGAGGTGGACCTGACGGACCGGCACCCGGATGTCGGGGCGGGAGCCCGCCACGTAGCCCTTGTGCCAGCCGGGCTGGCGCTCGGTCCGGTCGTCGTCGCCCTGGCTGAGGGCAGGCGTGCGTGCGTCCTGAATGGTCATGAGACCTGATCTCCCTACGCCGGCATTACCCGGTAACAGGTTCGGCGGTCGACGCAGCCTCTTTCCGTACGCATGGATGATGCGCGCGTACGGTGATCAGCGTCCTCTCAGCCCGGTGCTCCGAGCTCCCGCGTTGTGCAAAGGTGCCCCCACGCTAGCGTCATCTGTGGCGTGCTGAACAGTGGGCCCCCTCATCTCTTGCGATGATCAGCCGGTGACGTCCTCGCCGCAGCCCCCCACCGAGCCCACAGACCCCGCCGGCCACGCAGGCCACGCGCACGCAGGCCACGAAGCCCCATCCGGTCATGCGCACAGCCACAGTCACGGCCCGGCGGCCCCCGTCTCGAAGCACCTGCGCAAGGTCATCGCGGCCGTGCTGATCCCCTTCGCCACCGCTGTCCTCGTCGGCCTGGTGGTGCTCTGGCCGGGAGGCGCACCCGGCCACGAGCGCACGGGGGTCGGCTTCGACCGGCAGACCCAGCAGGGTCAGGTCGTCTCGCTGGCGCGCGTCGACTGCAAATCCGTGAACGCCTCACAGGTTCCGTCGACCGGTGACACGTCCACGCCGACGGGCCGCGAGGCGCAGGCCGCGGAGACCGGCGAGTGCAAGAAGGCCACCGTCGAGGTCACCACCGGCCCGGACAAGGGCCGGACCTTCGTGGAGATCGTCCAGCCGGGCGCGCCACGGCAGTTGGCGGACGGCCAGGAGGTGGTCGTCGCGTACGCGCCGGACGCCCCGCGCGACCTCCAGTACTCGGTGATCGACGTCAACCGGAAATTCCCGATGGCGGTGCTGGCCGGGATCTTCGCGGTCGCGGTCGTCCTCGTCGGCCGGATGCGAGGGCTGTTCGCACTGATCGCGCTGGTCATCAGCTTCGGGGTGCTGACCCTCTTCATCCTCCCCGCCATCCTCCAGGGCTCGAACCCGCTGGTCGTGGCGATCGTGGGAGCGAGCGCGATCATGCTCATCGGGCTGTACATGTGCCACGGCCTGACCGCCCGGACCTCGGTCGCCGTCCTCGGCACCCTCGTTTCCCTGCTGCTGATCGGTCTGTTGGGCTCGGTGTTCATCGACTGGGCCTTCCTCAGCGGCAACACCGACGACAACACCGGTCTGATCCACGGGCTCTACCCGGACATCGACATGAGCGGTTTGCTGCTCGCGGGCGTGATCATCGGATCGCTGGGCGTGCTCGACGACGTGACCGTCACCCAGACCTCCGCCGTCTGGGAACTGCACCAGGCCGACCCGTCGATGGGGCCGCGAGGCATCTATCGGGCGGCCATCCGGATCGGTCGCGACCACATCGCATCGGTCGTCAACACCCTGGTGCTGGCCTACGCCGGTGCCGCGCTGCCCCTGCTCCTGCTGTTCTCGATCGCGAACAGCAGCATGGGCTCCGTGGCCAACAGCGAGCTGGTCGCGGCGGAGATCGTACGGACGCTCGTGGGCTCGATCGGGCTCGTGGCCTCGGTCCCGGTGACGACGGCGCTCGCCGCCCTGGTCGTCTCGGCCGACCGCCCGGGATCACCGGCCGCCGGACCCACCCCGGGGCCGGGGCGCGGCGGCCGGGGCCGGCGGCGTAAGCGCTGACGACGGGGCGGAGACGGACGGGCGCGGGCGGGCCCTGGTGCGGGCGGCCGCGGGCGGGTGCGGGCGGGCGCGGGCGGGTGCGGGCGGGCGCGGGCCGGATCCCTCGCGACGCCGGCCCGGTGGGGTCAGGTTTCGCGTGAAACCGGCCGTGGGCCGATCCACACCCTCATCCGTTGACTGTCAGTCACCGTCGCACGGTCCTACGCCCTCACCTCAGCCGGCGTTCTGCTCGTTCTGCCGCGACTCGGACAGGATCTTGCCGAGCGCCTCGTCGAGGTGCTCCTCGAAATCACCCAGATTCCTCTCCTGACCGAGCGGAACAAGCCGGTCGGTGCGGTCGAGAAACGCGACGAGCGGCGCCGCACTCGCGCGGAACAACGCCCGGTCGCCGCCGACCTGTAGCCGGATGTGAACGTCGGACAGCTCCTCCGGTTCGGAGGGCGCGATGTGCACATCGCCTTCACCACAGGGCTTGTTGATGCCGTCGAGGAGAAGCTCCCGGCCGAACGCCCAGGTCACGGGCGCGTCTCCGGGAAGGTGGAAGGTAAGGCGAACTGCGTAGGGATCACGAGCGTCGTACCGGAGTTCCACCGGAATCCGGAACGAGAGCTCCTCGGAAACGAGGAAGTTCATCATGACCTCTGCCTGTACCGACTCGCGCATTGCCTACCCCGCTGTTGTGGAAGTGGCCAGGAATGGTCCCCCAGGGCCCTCTTGACAAGAGTGGTGGAAGCGCTTGCAGATCACAAGGAGTGAGTTTTCAGATACTGATAGAGAACGAGAGGGTGCTCAACAGCGCGCCTACTTCACTCCGTAGTCGATCGATTGCAGACAGCAATTGACTTTCCTGGTGCAGAGGGAGAGAAATGGCCATCGTCGCGGCCGCATCGCCCGCCGTGATCGGGATGGCTGCGCACACGGTGCCGAGGGAGTATTCCTGACGCTCAGTAACGGGCTGCATCCGTTCGAGGGATCCGATCCGTTGCTCCAGGGAGCGCAGATCCTGCACGGTGTACGGGGTGATGGCCTCGACCGGGTGGCGGTCGTAGTAGTCCTTGCGCGACCTCTCGTCGAGCTGACCGAGCAGGCACTGGCCGATGGCGTGCGCGTGGCCCGTCGCGCGGAAGTCGGCCCACTCCTCGCACGCCGGGCTGGCCGGGGTGTCCGAGACTCCCACGACCTCGATCTCACCCTCGCGGTAGACCGCGAAGTAGACGGGAGCACCGACCGCGTCGCGGAAGTGCGCGAGGGAGTCGAGGATCATGCTGCGACGTTTCTGCTGGAGTCCGCCGCGGGCCAGTCGCGCTGCCGCGTCGCCGAGCACGAAGACCCCGCTTTCCCGGCGCAGATAACCCTCGTGCGTCAGGGTGCGCAGCAGGTGGTACGCGGTCGGCAGCGGAAGTCCGGCCTCGCGCGCCAGCTGTTTCGCCGGGGCTCCCCCGCTGTGGGACCCCACGGCCTCGAGCAGTCTCAGCGCTCGCTGCACCGAACCGATCAGCGTCGGCACACCGCCGTTGTGAACCGAAGACAAGGTCACCCCCAGGCGTGGCGGCGGGCTTCCGGGGAGACCCACCCTGCGGGGGCCGCCCCCGCGCGCGCCGCGTGGCTCCTGGGGTCGTGCTCGGCGAATGCTTCGCGTCACCGCTGGTCAGAGCGGTGCCACCGGCTTTACGGGTGCCCAGGGAGCGGCACAGATTGCCACTCTATCCGCCGATTCCCGGGGTGTGAGCGGTTTCGAGTCTTACGTTCCCTCACCTGGCTCAATCCCGGAACGCCCCGGGCCCGGGCCCGGTCCTCCTACCACTCCCGGGAGGAGGACTTGGACCCGCCGCCGACCTTCTTGACCACGAAGACGAGACCGCCGACGAGGGCGGCGAAGAGGAGCAGCTTGAACACGATGCCGATCAGCGCGCCGAGGACGCTGGTGATCACACCGCCGAAGACGAACAGCACCAGCAGCGGAACCGCGACCCACTTAACCCACCAGGGCATGCCTGCGAACGTCTCTCGGATGCCGTCCATGTCCTCGACCTCTTCTTCCTCGTCCCTGACTTCCTGCACTCGATGCTAGGAGTCCGACGACCCCGGCGGGGGTCCGTAAGCCCCCGGAGTCCCCTGATCCGCCCCCTAGGGGGATCAGGGGCGCGACCCTGAGCGGACCGGTCCGCTCAGCTTTCAGGCGGGGAGAACACCACCATCACCCGCAGGTCCTCCGCGATGTGGTGGAACTTGTGCGGCACTCCCGCGGGCACATAGACGACGCTGCCGCGCGCCACCGTCGTCGTCTCCTCCCCGACCGTGATCGAGGCCCTGCCGCTCACGACGAAGTACACCTCGTCCTGACGGTGCGGCGTCTGCGGGTCGCTTCGCCCCGCGTCGAGCGCGTACAGCCCGACCGACATGTTCCGCTCATGCAGAAACTGCAGATAGGCGCCGTCATTGGCAGCCCGCTCCGCTTCGAGCTCGTCCAGCCGGAAGGCCTTCATCGTCCTCGTGCCCCTTGTGGTCAGTCACGCCGTCGCATCCGCTGATCTGCGGATGTCCCGCCGGGATCTTCTCTGCAACGATCAGACACATGACGAATTTCGTAGTCAAGACGCTCGCCAACGCGGCGGCACTGGCCGTCGCCATCTGGCTCCTTGCGGACATCACTCTGGACGACGGCAGCAGCCTCGGCCGGCGGACCCTCACCCTCATCCTGGTCGCCCTCGTCTTCGGACTGGTCAACTTCATCGTCAAGCCCGTGGTGAAGCTGCTCTCGCTGCCGCTGTTCGTGGTCACCCTGGGCCTGTTCACCCTCGTCGTGAACGCTCTGATGCTGCTCCTGACCTCATGGCTGGCCAAGCAGCTCGACCTGAGCTTCCACGTCGAGGGCTTCTGGACCGCGGTCCTCGGCGGCCTCATCATCTCCGTCGTCTCCTGGGCCGTGAACATGCTCCTGCCCGACAAGAACTGAGCCGGCCGCCCATGTACCGCGTCTGCTTCGTCTGCACGGGCAACATCTGCCGCTCGCCCATGGCCGAGGCGGTCTTCCGCGCCCGCGTCGCCGAGGCCGGGCTCGACGGCCTGGTGGAGGTGGACAGCGCCGGCACCGGCGGCTGGCACGAGGGCGACGGCGCCGACCCGCGCACCGTGTCCGTCCTGGAGACCGCCGGATACGCGCAAGACCACCGGGCCCGGCAGTTCCGGTCCTCCTGGTTCGCCCGCCTCGACCTCGTCATCGCGCTCGACTCCGCGCACCTGAGGGACCTCCGGGCGCTCGCGCCCACTCCCGAGGACGCGGCCAAGGTCCGGCTGCTGCGGTCCTACGACCCCGCGGCCGCGGCCCGGGACACCGACGTACCGGACCCCTACTACGGCTCCCTCGACGGATTCGAGGAGTGCCTGACCCTGCTCGAGGCGGCGAGCCCGGGCCTGCTGGCCGCCGTGCGCGGCGCCGTGAAGGAGCACACCGAGTGAACGACCACGACCGGGACCAGCACCTGGGCGACGGCACGATCGCCGTACGCGCCGGACTGCCCGAGCCCGTCAAGAACGAGCCGACCCTCCCCGGGCCGGTCTTCGCCGCGCACTTCCACCTGCCCGGCGACGTCGAGGGGCCGTACACCTACGGCCGCGACACCAACCCCACCTGGACCCTGCTGGAGCAGGCCATCGGGGAACTGGAGGCGCCCGGCCAGAACGTGCACACCATCGTCTTCGCGTCCGGGATGGCGGCGGTCTCCGCCGTCCTGCTTTCCCACGCGCACACCGGGGACACCGTCGTCCTGCCCGATGACGGATACCAGGCGCTCCCGCTGCTGCGGGAGCAACTGCAGGCGTACGGCATCCTCGTACGCACCGCTCCGACCGGCGGGGACGCGCAGCTCGAGGCCCTCCACGGCGCCCGGCTGCTGTGGATCGAGACCCCGTCCAACCCCGGGCTCGACGTCTGCGACGTACGCCGCCTCGCGGACGCCGCACACGCCGACGGCACCCTGGTCGCCGTCGACAACACCCTCGCCACCCCGCTCGGCCAGCGACCCTTGGAGCTCGGCGCGGATTTCTCCGTGGCCAGCGGTACCAAGGGCCTCACCGGCCACGGCGACCTGCTCCTCGGGTACGTCGTCTGCCGCGACCCGGAACTCGCCGCGCGCGTCCGGAAGTGGCGGAAGATCGTCGGTGCCGTTCCCGGCCCGATGGAGGCCTGGCTGGCTCACCGCTCCCTGGCCACCATCCAGCTGCGCACGCACCGCCAATGGGAGAACGCGCTGGCCGTCGCCGAGGCACTCGCCGGGCACGCCGACGTGACCGGACTGCGCTACCCGGGCCTGGCCACGGACCCGTCCCATACGACGGCGGCCCGCCAGATGCGGGGCTTCGGCTCGGTGGTCTCCTTCACGCTTCCCGACCGCGGGCACGCGGAACGCTTCATGGCGGCTCTGCGCCTGGTTGAGGACGCCACGAGTTTCGGTGGAGTACGGTCCACGGCCGAGCGGCGCGGGCGGTGGGGCGGCGACGCCGTGCCGGAGGGGTTCATCCGGTTCTCCGCCGGGGCCGAGGACACCCCGGACCTGGTCGCGGACGTCCTGCGGGCCCTGGTCCTCGCAGGTGGCGGGAGCTGAAGATGTGAGGGAGGGCGGTCCGAGCCTCCCCCCTAGTGGCTCGGACCGCCCCGGGTTCCGCGCGCGAAGAACCACGTGACAAGGCTAGTTGACTCTTCGTCAGAGTCCAATCACGGTAACGACAGGTGCCTATCCGGAAATTTATAGTTGTAGGCCCCCAGCGAGAGGTGCCGCCGTGGACCTGGCCCTACTGCGCACCTTCGTCGCCGTCCACCGGGCCGGCTCCTTCACCCGGGCCGCAGCGCTTCTCGGACTGTCACAGCCCGCCGTCACCTCACAGATCCGCACGCTCGAACGACAGCTCGGGCGACCCCTGTTCCACCGCCGTGCCCGTGGTGTCACGCCCACCGCGATAGGTGACGAACTGGCTCACAAGGCAGCTCCCCACCTCGACGCCCTGCTGCGTATCACCGAAGCCGAACAGGAGGCCGCGGGCGCGCTGCGCACCCTCCACCTCGCGGGACCGCCCGAGTTCCTGAGCCTGCGCGTGCTCCCGGCCCTCGCGCCCCTCGTCGGGCGGGGCCACTCCCTGCGCACCACCTTCCGGAGCGGGGCAGAGGAGACCCTCGACGGGCTGGCCTCCGGCCATCACGACCTCGTCGTCACCACCGCCCAGCCCCGCGGGGAGCTCTTCAACGTGACCGCCCTGTGCGACGAGGAGCACGTCCTGGTCGCAGCCCCCTACTGGGCCGCCTTCGTCGACCCGGAACGGCTGCGCGCCGACGGCGCCGCGGCGCTCGACGGCATCCCCCTGGTCGAGGTCCACGAGTCCCTGCCGCTCGTCACCCGCTACTGGGCCGCCGTCTTCGACACCGTGCCCGATGCCAGACTCCCCGCGGCCACCGTGGTCGCGCCCGACCTGCGGGCGGTCCTGGAGTGCGTCAGAGCCGGCGCGGGGCTCGCCGTCCTCCCCCGGTACCTGTGTCAGGGCGCCCTCGACTCCGGGAGGATCGTGGCCCTGCCCGAGCCCGCGGTCCCTCCGCTGCGCACCTGGTTCCTGGTCGTGCGGGCCGGCAGCCTCGCCCTCGCCCACCTCGCGCGAGCCCACGACAGCCTGCTGCACGCCGCCGCGCGCTGGTGAACCCGTATTGATCCGGCCGTGGCGCGTTTCAGAAGCGGAGCCATGGGCCACTCTTCTCCCATGACCGAACGTCCCGTGGTCAAACGCACCGCCCGCGCGATCCTGCTCGACGGTGACGACCTGATCCTCATCAAGCGCACCAAGCCCGGCGTCGATCCGTACTGGCTCACCCCCGGCGGGGGAGTCGAACCCTCGGACGCCACCGTCGTCGATGCCCTCCACCGAGAGGTACACGAAGAACTCGGCGCGAAGATCACCGATGTGGTGCCCTGCTTCGTCGACACGGTCGAGCACATCGCCGAGCGTGGAGTGACCGGCGTAAAGGTGCAGCACTTCTTCGTCTGCCACCTCGAATCGATGGACCCCAGCCAACGGCACGGCCCCGAGATCGACGAGCCCGCGGGCGAGTACGAGATCGTCCGCGTGCCCTTCAGCCGGGTCGGCATCGCAGCCGTCCATCTCGTCCCGCTGTCCCTCCGGCACTATCTCGACGGCAATATCGAGGGCGTACGCGCCATGCACGCCGCCGACCTGGGCTGACCTCCACCCCGCCCGCCCGGCCGCTCACGTCGCGGGCCGGCCGCTCAGTCACCGGCTGAGACCGGCGGACTCCCCGCCTTTCTCAGCCGGCGACGCCGGCCAGTTCCTCCACCGCGTCGTGACGGATCCGCTCGTCGGGGATCCCGATCCGCTTGAGTTCGTCGACCCCGCTGCGAATCATCGCGGGAGGGCCCGATACGAACGCGTCGTACGAGCTCCACGGCCCGTGCGGGCCGATCGCCTGCGGCAGTTGCCCGGCCAGCCCGTCGCCGACCACCGGACGCACCGACAACCACGGGTGGGAACGCTGCAGGCCGAGCAACGTGTCCTTGTCGTACAGGTCGCTGTCGCTGCGCGCGCCGAAGAACACCTCCATCGGGCGCCGTTCGCCGTGCTCGGCCACGTCCTCGATCAGCGCCTTGATCGGTGCGATTCCGGTTCCGCCGCCCAGACAGAGCATCCCGTTGTCCGTGGTGTGGTCGACCACCATCGACCCGGACGGCGGCCCGAGGCGCAGTACGTCGCCCGGGCGGGCATGGCGTACCAGCGCGTTGGAGACCCAGCCCGCGGGGACGGCCTTGACGTGGAAGGAGAGCAGCCCGTCCGAGCGCGGCGCCGAGGCGAAGGAGTAGTGCCGCCACACCCGCGGCCACCACGGGGTCTCCAGGCTCGTGTACTGGCCGGCCAGAAAGGCGTACGGCTGGTCGGGGCGGACCGTCAGCACCGCGATGTCCGGGGTGCGCAGATCGTGGGAGACCACCTCCGCGTGCCACCAGGCCGGGGCCGCGTCCTCGGCCGCCGCGTCGATCATGATCTGGGAGATCGCTGTGTACGCCCGGACCCAGGCGGCCTCCGTCTCCGGCCCCCACGTCGCCTCCGCGTACCGCGCCAGCGCCCCGACGAGGGCCTCGCCCACCGCCGGGTAGTGGCCCGGCATCGTGCCGTACTTGCGGTGACCGGTGCCCAGCGCGCGCAGGTACGGGACGAGCACATCCGGGTTGTCGATGTGCTCGGCGGCCGTCAGCAGAGCCTTCAGCAACCGGTCGCGCTGTACGTCCATGGCCGCGGGGAAGAGACTCCGCAACTCCGGGTGCCCGATGAACACCAGGGCGTAGAAGTACGAGGTCACCTTGTCGGCGACGGGTCCGATCTCCCCGAGGGTCCTGCGGATGAGCACGGCATCCGGCGAGGGCTCGCTCGTACCGGCCCCGGAGGGTATCGGGGCCGTGTCCCGTCTGGCCGATCTGGTGGGCGGAGCGTCCATGCGGTGCCTCGCTTCGAGCATCTCGGTCGGTCTGCACACGCCACGGGCTGTGCATCCGTGGTTCCGGGATTCACAGCGTGCCAGCCGGCCTTGAGCCCTGCGGGGAAATGCGGAAAATCTGCGTTTCGAGCCCACTGTCCCCTTAAGATGCCTCAACTCCCGGGCGTGCAGCCCCTACAAGCTGGTATGCCTCCCGGAGGTCCCTGCCCTCGTAGACATGGGTCGCGCGCTCCGCGAGATAGGGCCGCGCATTGACCGCCACCGAGACCGGAACCACTTCGAAGAGCACGGAATCGGTAATCGAATCCCCGTACGCGACGCAGTCGCCCCGGGTCACGCCGAACCGGGTGCACAGCCGGTCCGCCACGGTGACCTTGGCCTCGGGGGTGAGGATGCCGGCCACCTCCACGGGCCGGGTGAACGGCACCTCGGGGAAGACGGAGCCGTGCGCGGCATGCGCGCCCCACTCCAGCAGGAGCTCGACGAAAAAGGAAGGGGACAGCGAGATGACCGCGCAGTAGTCGCCGCGTTCCCGGATCTCGCGCCACACGTCCCGGATACCGGCCAGCCAGGGGGACCCGTCGAACGCCGCCCGGACGTGCGCGGGCGTCAACCCGGCCCACAGCGCATGGGCGGCCACCGAGAAGTCGTGCGGTCCGATCTCCAGCGCACTGAAGGACCGCTCCAGTTCCGCGATCTCGGCACTCACTCCGAGCTGGCGGGAGATCTCGACCGGCGCCGCGGAGCCGTACATCAGGGTTCCGTCGAGGTCGAAGAGGTGCAGGGTGGTCATAACCATCGAGATTAGCCGTTCCGATTCCCGCGAAACAGCGTGTTTCACGTGAAACAAGCGAGCGGTTTCACGTGAAACATTCGGTTCGTGTTTCACGTGAAACACCGACCTCACGAATCCTCTGGACGGTGGGCGACTGATGATCCAGTCTGAGTCGGTGACACCACCACATCTCACCGAACTACCGATCCGAGCGCTGGCCGCGGACGACCTCCGCCGGTGCGCCGACCTGTCCGAGGACCGCGGCTGGCCCCGCGAGGACCACAAGTGGAGACTGCTGCTCGCGGCCGGGACCGGCTACGGCGTCGATGCCCCGGACGGGCAGGGGCTCGCCGCCGCCTGCGTGGTCACCGGGTACGGCCACGCGAACGGGCAACCCGAACTCGCCGCTGTCGGAATGGTCCTCGTCGCCGGCCGCTACGCCCGCCAGGGGCTGGGCCGCCGCCTGATGAAGCACGTGTGCGACGACGTATTCAAGGGCGTGCCGCTCACCCTGCACGCCACCCCTTTGGGCCGCCCCCTCTACGAGGATCTCGGCTTCGACACCACGGGCCGCGCCGAGATGCTCCGCGGGACCTTCCGGCACGAGGATGCTCCCGGCCCGTCGAGCCCACCCGGCGTCCGCCCGGCGCGCGCCGAGGACCTCTCGCGCATCCTGCGGCTGGACGCCGAGGTCTTCGGCACCGACCGCACGCACATGATCACCCGGCTGCCGGCCTTCGCGGACCGCCTGGTCGTCGCCGAGGACACGGACGGCACGCTCAGCGGGTATGCCGCGGCCTGGCCCAACATGGAGACCCACGTCATCGGCCCGCTGATCGCCCGTGACACCGGTACCGCCCGGGCCTTGGTCACCGCGCTGGCCACGGGTACCGACCGACCGCTGCGCACCGATGTCGACGTACGGCACCAGGAGTTCATCGGCTGGCTGAAGGAACGCGGCCTGGAATCCGTGGCCTTCAACGCCGTCATGACCCGCGACATCCCCGGCTTGCCCGGTGACTGGACCCGGCGATGGGCGCCGCTCACCGTCGCCGCGGGCTGAGAGAGGAACACACCACGATGACCGATGCCTCCGAGCTGACCATCCGCCCGGCCACCGAGGCCGACCTGCCCGCCGTCGTCGCCATGCTCGCCGACGACCCCCTGGGCGCCACACGTGAATCCCCCGACGACCTCACCCCGTACCTGAGGGCCCTCAAGCACCTCTCCGAGGATCCGAACCAGCACGTCGTCGTCGCTGTTCGAGCGGACCGCGTCGTGGGCACCCTCCAGCTCACGATCGTCCGTGGCCTCTCCCGCAGGGCCGCCACCCGCTCCATCATCGAAGGGGTCCGGGTGCACGCCGACGAGCGCGGCAGCGGTCTCGGGACCCTGTTCATCGAATGGGCCGTGGAGCAGTCCCGGGCGGAGGGCTGCGTCCTCGTCCAGCTGACCTCGGACGCGACGCGGACCGACGCCCACCGCTTCTACGAGCGGCTCGGTTTCACGGCTTCGCACGTCGGGTTCAAGCTCTCCCTTTGAGGCGCACCGCGTCGGCGGGCCGGGCCTCCTGTCGGCGGCCCGGCCTAGGATCCGGAGGATGAGCGCACGCCTTCCCCTCATCAGCACCTCCGAGCGACGACACCGGCTCGGCCGGCGCCACCGGCTGGCACCCTCGGCCCGGGGCTCGGCGGTGGTCCAGGCGGCTGACGCCGTGGTCGCCCTGCACGCCACGGACGCCGCGACGGTCTTCCTCTCCGCCCGGGCCCGGCTGATCGACTGCGGCCCCGACGCCATCGAGCGGGCGCTCTACGAGGACGTCAGCCTCGTGCGGTTGCTCAGCATGCGCAACACGCTCTTCGTGGTCTCCACCGGTCTGGCCCCGCACGTCGACGCATCCACCGCCCGTGGCATCGCGGCCAAGGAGCGCCGGTCCTTCCTCAGGCAACTGGCCGTGGACGGCCAGGGACTCGACGCCGACTGGCTGGCCGGGGCGGAGAGCGCCGCACTCGACGCCCTCGAAGCCGGCGGCCCCTCCACGGGAAGCCAGCTGTCGGCCGCCGTGCCCACCTTGCGCCAGAAGATCACCACCGACCACGGCAAGCGGTACGAGGCGCAGACCGGCGTCGCCACCCGGGTCATCCGGTTGCTGGCCGCCGACGGCAGGATCCGGCGCGACCGGCCGCGCGGCTCGTGGACCTCCAGCCAGTACCGCTGGGTCCCTGCCGATCCCTGGCCCGCCGTACCCGTGGCGGAGGCGCGCGCCGAGATCGCCCGACGGTGGCTCCAGGCGTACGGTCCGGCCACCGAGGCCGACCTCAAGTGGTGGACCGGCTGGAGTCTGACCGATGTCCGCGCGGCCCTCGCCGCCGCCGGCACCGACCAGGTCCGTCTCGACGACGGCACCACGGCGCTGGTGAGTCCCGGCGACACCGGCGCCGAACCGGCCCCGGAACCCTGGGCGGCCCTGTTGCCGGCCCTCGATCCCAGCAGCATGGGCTGGGCGGACCGGGGCTTCCACCTCGATCCCGCCCACCGGCCCGCCCTCTTCGACTACGCCGGCAACATCGGCCCCACCGTCTGGTGGAACGGTGAGATCGTCGGCGGCTGGGCCCAGCGGCCCGACGGCCGGATCGCCTGGCGGCTGCTGGGCGACCCCGGCCGGGCCGCCGAGGCGGCGATCACCGCGGAGGCCACACGTCTGGCCGCGTGGGTGGGCGACGCCCGCATCACCCCGCGCATGCGCACGCCCCTGGAACGCGAACTGGCCGCCTGACCGGGGGTCCGCGTCCCGGCCGGGACCGTCAGCCGATGCCCCGCCAGCCCTGCGGGTCCACCCCGCCGGGCACCGGGGCCTGGGCGTCGTACGGCTCCCGCGTGAACACGAACGACGCGAGATCGAGGTGGCCGACCGACCCGTCCCCGCGCCGCACCGCCCGCAGCGTCTCGCCCGCGTAATAGCCGGACAGCCCCGTCCAGCTGCCGTCCGCCTCCGCCCGGAAGCGCGCCGCCCGCCCGGTGGCCCCGACCGGCCCCAGCTCCAGCGCCCCGTCCGCCTTCAGCCGCACCACGTGGGCCGATGTACCCCAGTACCAGGGCCCGCACAGCTCCAGCGCCACCGGGTCGGCCTCGCGGAACGGCTGCCACGGCTCCGGGAACCGCGGCTCCGCGGCCGCCACGATCGCCACCAGCTCCGCGGCCACCGCCGAGGTCGGCAGGCCCGACGTGCAGTTCGCCAGCACCACCGCCGCCACGTCGTCCGCCTCGCTCACCCACAGCGCCGCGAGGAACCCCGGCAGCGAACCCCCGTGGCCCGCCAGGCGACGCCCGCCGTCGACCGTCAGCTGCACACCCAGCCCGTAACCGGACTCGGCGATGCCCGGCTCCGGGGGCGAGGCCGGCGTACGCATCTCCCGGACGGTCCGCTCACTGAGCACCCGCTCGTCGCCCCGCAGCAGGAATCCGGCGAACCGTGCCAAGTCCCGTGTGGTCGACCACAGCTGACCGGCCGCCGCCATCAGCCCGAGGTCCTCCAGCGGCTCCGGCATCATCACGTCCGCCCACGGGTGCACCGCCCAGCCGCCGGCGTGGGGGGCCTGCGGCGCCCCGCTCGTACGGTCCAGTCCGAGCGGCTCCAGCACCTCGGCCCGCAACACCTCCTCCCACGGCTTCCCGCGCAGCGCCTCGACGAGCGAGCCCAGCAGCGTGTAACCCGTGTTCGAGTAGTGGAACCGGCGCCCCGGCGCGTGCCGGAACGGCTCCTCGCCCAGGACGTCGGCCAGCTCCGGCCGCGCCGATCCGGGCGTACGCTCCCACCACTCGCCGGGTGTCTCCGCGGCCAGGCCGCCGGTGTGGGCGAGCAGCTGGGCGATCGTCACCTCACCGGCCCTGGTCCCGGGCAGGTGCTTCTCCAGGGGATCGGCGAGGTCCAGCAGCCCTTCGTCCCGCAGCCGCATCACGAGGACCGCCGTGAACGTCTTGCTGAGGGAACCGATCCGGTACTGGACGTTCCCGTCCGGGCCGTGGCCGGGGACGGACGTCCGCGAGCCCTCCCAGAGGACCACCCCGCCCCGCGCGACGGCGGCCGCCACAGAGGGGGCGCGGCCTTCGCTCTGCGCGACGGCGATCCGGTGGCTGAGCGCGCGCCGGGTGGCAGGAAGAAGATCCAGGTCCTCAGAAAGCTCATCCATGATCGTGCGGTTTCTCCGGTTCAGTGTCATGACGTGACGTGGGTGACCAGCGATTCTTCTGCTGGTCTCGGACAGCCGCAGACTTCAGGCGCTCATCGCCGCAGCCACTCGCGGGCACTCGCGGGCACTCGCAGTCACGGGCTCGAGTGACGGCTCTTGTGCTCCAGCTCGCGCCAGTTCGGAACGAACGCCGACATCATGGCGTGGAATCGCTTGCCGTGCGTGCGATAGCGCAGATGCAGCAGCTCGTGAACGATGACGAAATCCTGGAAGGCTCTGTCGGCTTCGGCCAGCTCGTCCGCGAAGGCCACCACGCCGTCGCTGGTGCACGAGCCCCACTTCTCGGGCATCTCGGCGATGTCCACGCGCTTCGGATTGACCCTCAGCCGGAGCGCCCACGCCATCGTGCGACGCCGGAGCTGCTGGTCGGGATAGAGCGAGGACATCAGCTCCCCACCGTCTGTTCGAGGAGCTTCATGATCTGCTCCACCACCTTGCGACGCTGCTCGTCAGGAAGCCGGATCACCGGCTTGTACAGGTTCAGTCGGAGGCGGCGCTGCTCATCGGAGTTCTCCCGCCAGTTGGGGAACTTATCGAGCAGGGTCTCCACCTCCCGAGCCACGACCAGCGTATCGAGGCCGGCCTCGTGGAGTGCCTCGTCGCGACCGAGCAGCCAGTGGACGGCGAAGCCGACAGCGCTCAGGCCGCTGTCACGGGCGGCCTTTCCGGTTGCCTCCTTCTCGACCACCAGGGCCGCGATCTCGTCCATGGCGGCCATGCCGGTCGTCTTGCGCTCCTCCAGGTCCCTGATCACCTGGTCGGCGCGCTCCTTGAGGGCACGCAGCACCACGGCCCTGGCCGGGTCCTCGTCCATCTCTTTGCGCAGCCCCCGGAGCAGGTTGTAGACCTTCCCCTCCTCGGGACCGTCCTCGCCCTTGAGTGACTCCAGGGTGGCCAGGTCGAAGGTGACGACCTTGGCGATGCGGCCCAGCCCCGCCTGCTCCGCGCTGCTCTCTATGAGCCGACGGGTTTTGTACTCCAGGTCGCCGAGGAAGCCGCCGGTCTCCGAGTACGCGTTCCTGACCGCGGCGTAGAGCTGGCTGAGGCGCTTGTACGTCACGATGTGGTCGCGCAACCCGGCCGCGGGCGACAGGATCTCCCAGAGCGCCTCCACGTCCTTGTAGTCGTCGAAGAACGTCTTGCGGGCGTCGGGGTCGAGGAACCGGCCGTAGACCACCTTCTCCAATTGCCGGTCCGGACCGTCCTGTGCTTCGACCTGGAGATAGCTCTCCGCAGCCCGGCCGATCCGGCGATGGAGGTCCTCCATCATGACCTTCAGGTCCTCGATCGAATCGTCGATGTCGGCGGAATCGAAACGCAGGGCCTTCCGGAGCTCGCGGAGCACTCCCACGAAGTCCACCACCAGGCCGACGCGCTTGTGAACGCCCTCGCCGTCGACATACGGCCGGTTGACCCGGGCAATGGCCTGGAGCAGCACGTGGTCCCGCATCGGTTTGTCGAGGTACATCGAGGAGAGCACCGGGGCGTCGTATCCCGTGAGCAGCTTGTCGGTGACGATGAGGATCCTGGGCTGCTCGGCGGTCTTCTTGAAGGCCCTGCGCACCTCCTGCTCGCGCGTCTCCGAGAGCTGTAGCTCGGCCACCTTCGGCCGGTCGACGGAGTCCGAGGGATTGCTGCTGTAGACGACCTCCGTCCACTGCGGCGGCAAGTGCCGGTCGAGGGCCACCTTGTACTTGGCGCAGGTCTCGCGGTCGACCGCGACCAGGAATGCCTTGTGATGCAGCGGGTCGACGTTTTCTCGGAAGTGGCGCGCGACGAACTCGGCCACCTGCTCGACGCGGTCGTCGGCGCTGAGGAAGGCACGGATGCCGACCGCGCGGTCGAGGACCCGGTTCAGCTCCTCGACGTCCGTGACGTCCTCGCTCTCCGCCAGAGCGAAGAACTCCTCATCGAGCTGCCCGGCCGGGATGGTCATATGGGACGGCGCCATCATGTACCGGATGGGAAGGGTCGTACCGTCCTCGATCGACTCCTGGATGGAGTACTTGTCGAGGTAGCCGTCCTCGTCCTGCGCACCGAAGATCTGGAAGGAACCCGAACCGCCCTCGGCGTCGCCGACCGGCGTTCCGGTGAATCCGATGATCGTCGCCCCGGGGAGTGCCGCCATGAGGTAGCTGCCCAGGTCCTTGGCGACCGAGCGGTGCGCTTCGTCGATGAAGACGTAGAAGTTGCCGCGCGGGGAAGTGTCCTTCCTGATCTCCTCGAACTTGTGGATCATCGAGATGATCAGGCCGCGGAAGTCGGCGTCGAGCAGCTCTTGCAGCTCGGCCCTGGAGTTGGCCCGGCGTACGGCGATGTCATTGGCCCGCATCTCCCCCAGCAGGCGGTCTACCCACTCTCGCAGCTGACCCTCGAGCTCACTGCGGTCGACCACCAGGATGACGGTGCCGTTGCTGAAGCGGGCCTTGTCCTCCAGGACCAGACGAGCTGCGATGAGCAGTGTGAACGTCTTCCCGGAGCCCTGCGTGTGCCAGATGAGGCCACGGGTCTTCTCGGGGTCCGCGCAGCGGGCCACGATCTTGTCGACGGCCCGGCGCTGGTGCTCGCGCAGCACCGATTTCCTCGTCTCACCGTCCTCGATGTAGAAGAGGATCCAGTGCCGCAGGGTGCGCAGGAAGTCGGTCGGTTCGAAGAAGGCCTGGACCGCGAATCGGTATTCCTCGTCGGCGGTCTGCTTCCACTTGGCGATGAAGCGCCGGTTCACGTTCCAGGTGACGCCGTACCAGTAGTCGATCAGGTGCGTGACGTTGAACAGCTGGGGTGCGGCCAGTAGCTCGGGCGTCTCCAGCTGGTAGCGACGCAGCTGCTTCACGGCCCGGTCGAGCGCCCCTCCGTCCTTGGGGTTCTTGTGCTCGACGACCGCCACCGGCAGCCCGTTGATCACGAACATGACGTCGGCGCGGTTTCCCTTGCGCGCCAGTGGCTCGATCTTCCATTCCCACGTGACGACGAAGGAGTTGCTGCCCGGATCATCGAAGTCGACGACCCGGATCGGACGGTGGCGCTCTTCCTTCTCGTCGTACCACTGGCGCTCGCCGCGGATCCAGGAAAGGACGTCTCTGTTGCCCTCGATGGTGGGTGGCAGCGCCTCGATGGCATCGACGATGGTGCGGGACTGGATGTCTCCCAGCCACGGGTTGAACTCCAGGAGCTTCGCCTCGAGATCATCGCGGAACAGCATGTTCGCACGGCCACGGCGCTTGACCTCGGCCTCCTGCTGCGTCAGGGGCGTCCAGCCGATCTCCACCGCGTGTTTCACCATCGGGAACTGGACGCTGTGCCCCTCGCCGATCTTGAGCATCGTCATGCGGCGTTCCCTTCGGGCAGCTGAGCAAGGGCGACGGCCAGATCGCCTACCGCGACGCTGCCGGTCATCAGGTCATGGAGCATGCGCTCGAACAGTTCCCTGAGGAGCTCCAGCTTGGCCCGCTGCACCGCACGGTTCTGGTCGATCGTCGTGAGCAGGTCGGCGATCTCCCGCTGCCGGTTCAGGTCACGGGGATAGGCGATCGGAATCCTCCGAACGATGTCGAGGCTGAGGTTCTGCTGCTGACCGCCGTGTGCCCGGGCGCGGATGTTCTCGTATTGCCACTCGAGGAAGTAGTAGAGATAGTCGGTGGCGACGCTCCCGCCAGGACAGCGGATGGCGGCGCAAGCCTGATTGCAGGCTGCCTCGGTCCCGAGCCTGCCGACCTTTCCGCGCGTGACTCCTTGGCCGTACATGGCGAGCAGCAGCGTGCCGGCCGGAAAGAGCTTGACGTTCGTTTCTTCCAGGGCGGCAGCCGTGACGTGTTCAGAGGTCTCCGTGATCGTCGAGTACGACACCTCGGCCGTCTTCACCCACGGAATGGTGCCGCCCTCCCAGTACCGCGGGTCGCGGCGGGAGGGGGTCCCACCGGTCTGCACGGTGTGCGAGTCACCGATCTCCTCGACCACCCAATCCTCGGGAACCCGGCCGAACTCCGTCGTCTTCTGCGGCTCGTCACGCGCACTGCGGGCGAACAGCTCGTGGAGAGCGCCGTCCTTGAGTTCCCTGAGAGTGGCGGCCTTTCGCTCCTGGAGTCGGATTCCGTCCTCGACCTGCTTCAGCGCCTGGGCGATCCGTAGCTGATCGGGCCGGTCCGGTACGGGTACCGGCTGCTCCTTCAGAAGCGTGAAGTGGCGGTTGTACCCGCGGCTCTCCAAGTTGATCGAGCGAAGGGCGTAGAAGAAGAACAGGGGGTCGATGCCCCGACGCGGCTTGAGGATCTGAGTACCGTCGGCTCCCCGGACGAATGGGGTGTCGAGGTACTTCAGCGTGCGCGAGTGGTCGCCGAAGACGATCAGGGGCAACTGCGTGTCGATGACACCGTCTTCGTCGTCGGTCCAGCCCGCGATGTCGACCTGGCTCTGATCGATGACCGGGTACGTGCCCGACCGCTTGTAGGAGCTGGTCGGGACCTTGACGCGGGGCAGGGTGACCCGCTGCAGGCACGCTCCGACGGTCTCCGTCGGCCAGCTGCCGGTCATGCCTTGCCCTCCGCGAGCGGCCGCAGGGCGGCGAGCATCCGGGCGGTCGACTCGTTGTCCTGCTCGTGGAGCAGGTGCAGCTCGCCGAGCAGCTCCGCGATGGTGCGGTGCTCCCGGTCATCGGCCGGACGTGCCCACTTGCCCGGACTCAGGTTGTAGTCGGCCTCCACGATGTCCGCGCGGTCCACCACGGCGACCTCACCGTCGACGGGCTCACCCGCGAGGAAGAGCCTGGTCAGCTCCTTGATGTCCCCCTCACTGAGGTGGTTCTTGGGCTTGCCCTTGACGTAGCGGCGGCTGGCGTTGATCAGGACGACCTTGTCCTTGCGGCCGGCCGGCTTGCGCTTGTTGAGCACGATGATCAGGCCCGCGGCCGACGTGTTGTAGAAGAGGTTCTCCGGGAGGAGGATCACGCCTTCGATCAGGTCACCCTCGACGAACCACTTCCGGACGTTGCGTTCCTTGTCCTCGTTCTTGGCGCCGGAGCCTCGGGTGGCCGCACCGGTGTCGAGGACGACCGCGGCGCGCCCGCCGTCGTTCATCGTGGCGATGGTGTGCTGTAGCCACGACCAGTCACCCCTGCCCGACGTGGCGCCACCCGACTTCATGAAGCGGTCGAACGGGTCGTCGGTGAACAGCCCCGGGTCGAAGGGCTGATTCCACATCGGGTTGGCCACCACGATGTCGTAGCGCTTCAGAGAGCCGGAGGCATCGCGGAACCTCGGAGTGATCATGGTGTCGCCGCGCTGCAGGTCGACGTCCATGTCGTGAATGATCGTGTTCATCCGTGCCACGGCGTAGCTCTCGGACTGGAGCTCCTGGCCGTACATCTTGAGCGGCACCCTGCCGGTCGGGTCGAGTTCCCTGGCGACGAGCTGCAACTTGATCAGGAGCCCTCCTGATCCACAGGCGTAGTCGTGGCAGGTGTCTCCCGGCCTCGGCCGGAGGATGTTGGCCATCAGGAAGCCGACCTCGGTCGGTGTGAAGAACTCGCCGGCGCTCTGGCCGGAGCCCTCGGCGAACTTCCGCAGGAGGTATTCGTAGGACCGTCCCAGGAAGTCGGGCTGCACGTCCGCCAGGCCGAGGCGGTAGCGCGGGTCGGAGAAGGTTTCGACGACCCCGCGCAGCTTGGCCGGGTTGATGTCCCGCTCACCGTTGCGTTCGGCGGCGAAGTCGACGATGTCGATGACACCCGACAGATCCGGATTGTGGCGCACCACGCCGCGCACCGCCCGGGTGAGATGGTCCCCGACGTCCCGGGGCGCCGTCGACCGGCCGTGCTCATCGACCGGCCAGTCGAACGTCTCGCGCCCGCTGATCACACTCCAGCGGGCCTCTGACGGGACGTAGAAACGCAGCAGGCCGTGGTCGGACTCCGCGATCTCCAAGGCGACGTCAGGGTCGCCGAACTCCTCCGCCAGCCGGGCGATCTCGTCGTCGAAGACGTCGGAGAGCCGCTTCAGGAACAGCAACGGCAGGAGGTAGTCCTTGAACTTCGGAGCGTCCTTCTCGCCTCGGATGGAGCAAGCGGCGTCCCAGAGCATCTGCTCCATGGGCTTGGTGCTGTTGGCAGCGGCCACCCGGCCACGCCGGTGGGCGGCTGTCGGGACCGCGGTCGCGTCCGGGGCGCCGGCGTCGATCCCGGCCTCGGCCGCCACCTCGAGGATGCGTGCCATCGGAGCCTTCTGCGGCTTGCTGCTCCCACCCTCCCAGCGGTTGACGGTCGCGAAGGAGACGCCGAGTCGCTCCGCCAGGCCCGCCTGGGTGAGGCCGAGGCGGGCCCGGAGGGTGCGCAGCGTCGCGGGCACGTCCACAGATGTCATTTTGCTATGTTTGTTATGCGACATCGCAAAGTCAAGATCCGGGACGAGGGCGGCTCGGGGCTACGTGTTGGCCATGTCCACGAATCTCGAATAGTGGCCCTGGAAGGCCACCGTGATCGTCGCCGTCGGACCGTTTCGGTGCTTCGCCACGATCAGGTCCGCCTCACCGGCGCGCGGTGACTCCTTCTCGTACGCGTCCTCACGGTGCAGCAGGATCACCATGTCGGCGTCCTGTTCGATCGATCCGGATTCACGCAGGTCGGAGACCATCGGCTTCTTGTCGGTGCGCTGTTCCGGTCCACGGTTCAGCTGGGAGAGCGCGATCACGGGGACCTCGAGCTCCTTCGCCAGCAGCTTGAGGTTTCGGGACATGTCCGAGACTTCCTGCTGACGGCTCTCGGGGCGGCGCGAGCCGCCCGACTGCATCAGCTGGAGGTAGTCGATGACGACGAGCGAGAGGTCGCTGCGCTGCTTGAGACGACGGCACTTCGCCCGGATCTCCATCATCGACAGGTTGGGGGAGTCGTCGATGTACAGCGGGGCGGCCGAGACGTCCGGCATCCGGCGGGCCAGCCGGGTCCAGTCGTCGTCCGTCATCGTTCCCGAGCGCATGTGGTGCAGGGCCACGCGGGCCTCCGCCGAGAGCAGGCGCATCGCGATCTCGTTGCGCCCCATCTCGAGGGAGAAGATCACGCTCGGCAGATTGCTCTTGATCGAACAGGCCCGCGCGAAGTCCAGGGCGAGCGTCGACTTGCCCATCGCGGGGCGGGCCGCGATGACGATCATCTGGCCCGGGTGCAGGCCGTTGGTCAGGGAGTCCAGGTCCGTGAATCCGGTCGGAACTCCGGACATCTGGCCGCTGCGGGAGCCGATCGCCTCGATCTCGTCGAGTGCGCCTTCCATGATGTCGCCGAGCGGCAGGTAGTCCTCGGACGTCCGCTGCTCGGTGACGGCGTAGATCTCGGCCTGGGCACTGTTGACGATCTCGTCGACGTCGCCGTCGGCCGCGTATCCCATCTGCGTGATCTTCGTACCGGCGGCCACCAGCCGGCGCAGGACGGCTCTCTCGTGGACGATCTCGGCGTAGTACTCGGCGTTCGCCGCCGTCGGCACGGACTGCACCAGCGTGTGCAGGTACGAGGCCCCGCCGACCTTGCTGATCTCACCGCGCCGGGTCAGTTCGGCGCCGACGGTGATCGGGTCGGCCGGCTCGCCCTTGGCGTACAGGTCGAGGATGGCCTGGTAGATCGTCTCGTGCGAGGGCCGGTAGAAGTCGTGGCCCTTGATGACCTCCACGACGTCGGCGATCGCGTCCTTGGACAGCAACATGCCGCCGAGCACGGACTGCTCGGCGTCGAGGTCCTGGGGAGGGACGCGCTCGAAGCCGCCACCGCCGCCTCCACCGCCCCCGCCGTCGTCCCAGGAGCCGTTCTCACGGCCCCGGTCGCGCTGCTCGTCCCCGCGGCCGCGGCCTTCACCGCTCCGGCGCGAGCGGGCGGGCAGACGGTCACCCGGACCGCTGTCGGCCCAAGGGTCGTCCGTGGGCTCGGGCATGCTCACCGGACCACCTCCTCCCGTCCGCAACGCGGACCTCGCCGTGTCACTCTTTCTACGACACGGCTCTGACATTTGGGGCACCCGGATCGGCTGTCGGCGAGTCGGGTAACGCACCACGGTAGGGCCGGGAGCGGCGTCAGCCAATCTTGTTATCCACAGGCTGTGTGGATGAGATGTGGACGACGGGGCCAATGCTGTGGGTAACTCCCCGGAAGCTGTGCACGGACCGGGGGACGACACTGTGGACAAAATCACCCGACCCACCCCGTTACCCACATTGACCTGCGCTTTCTTCTTCCGGAGCCGGGTCAACGGAAAAATCTTCGCCACTGTCTCAAGATCGCCCCCAATGGGGTGGAAAGAACGCCCAAGTCAGCGCTTCGGTAAGGATCCCAGTACCCTTGCATCCATTACCTGTGGAAGATTAGATTGAGCGCATGACACAGGCCCCCGCCGCGCTGAAGGCCACACCGAGACGACACGACCGGGAGATCTTCGCTCTCGCCGTGCCCGCTTTCGGCGCACTCGTCGCCGAACCCCTCTTCCTGATGGCCGACAGCGCCATCGTGGGGCACCTCGGCACCCCCCAGCTGGCCGGCCTGGGGATCGCCGCCGCGCTGCTGACCACCGCCGTGAGCATCTTCGTCTTCCTCGCCTACGCCACCACCGCGGCCGTATCCCGCCGGGTGGGGGCGGGCGACCTGAAGGCTGCGATCCGGCAGGGCATGGACGGCATCTGGCTCGCCCTCCTGCTCGGCGCCGCCGTCATCGTGGTGGTCCTCCCCGCCGCACCCTGGCTGGTATCGCTCTTCGGCGCCTCCGACGCCGTCGCCCCGCATGCCATCACCTATCTGAGGATCTCCGCGCTCGGCATCCCGGCCATGCTCATGGTCCTGGCCGCCACGGGTGTCCTTCGCGGTCTCCAGGACACCCGTACCCCGCTCTACGTCGCCATCGGCGGCTTCGCCCTCAACGGGGTCCTGAACGTCGCCCTCGTCTACGGCGCGGACCTCGGCATCGCCGGCTCCGCATGGGGCACCGTCATCGCCCAGTGCGCCATGGCCGCCGCCTACCTCGTGGTCGTCGTCCGCGGAGCCCGCCGCCATGACGCTTCGCTGCGCCCCGACGCCGCCGGGATCCGGGCCTGCGCCAAGGCCGGAGCCCCGTTGCTGGTCCGGACCCTGTCCCTGCGCGCCGTCCTGCTGATCGCGACCGCCGTCGCGGCGCGGCTCGGCGACGCCGACATCGCGGCGCACCAGATCCTGCTCTCCCTGTGGAGCCTGCTCGCGTTCGCCCTGGACGCCATCGCCATCGCGGGGCAGGCCATCATCGGCCGCTACCTCGGCGCGGGCGACACCGCGGGCGCCAAGGCGGTCTGCCGCCGCATGGTCCAGTGGGGGATCGCCTCGGGCTTCGTCCTCGGCCTGCTCGTCGTCCTGTCCCGCCCGGTGTTCGTCCCCCTCTTCACCAGCGATCCGGCGGTCGAGGACGCGTTGCTGCCCGCCCTGCTGGTGGTGGCCGTATCCCAGCCGGTGTCCGGCATCGTCTTCGTCCTCGACGGGGTTCTGATGGGCGCCGGGGACGGCCGCTACCTGGCCTGGGCCATGCTGCTGACGCTGGCGGTCTTCACCCCGGCAGCGCTGCTCGTCCCCGCCGTGGGCGGTGGTCTGACGACACTCTGGTGGGCCATGACGCTGATGATGCTGGTCCGCATGGTCACCCTCCAGCTCCGGGCACGATCGGGCCGTTGGCTGGTCGCGGGAGCCACCCGCTAGAACGGCGTTTCACGTGAAACGAGGCCCGGTCTTCGTTTCACGTGAAACGAGACCGCTGTTTCACGTGAAACGCCCGTGCCGGCACCGGACGGCTCCGGACACGACGAAGGGCCGCACCCCAGACAGGGTGCGGCCCTTCATGCGCAGCCCTTAGGCGGCGACGACCTCGATGCCCACGTTCGCGGCCACGTCGGCGTGCAGACGCACGGAGACCTGGTACGAACCGAGGGTCTTGATCGGGGAGCCCAGCTCAACGCGGCGCTTGTCGACCTTCGGGCCGCCCGAGGACTCGATCGCCGTGGCGATGTCAGCCGGGGTAACGGAACCGAAGAGACGACCGGCGTCACCCGCGCGGGTGGCCAGACGGACCTTCACGCCCTCGAGCTTGGCCTTGAACTCGTTGGCCTGCTCGATGGTCGCGATCTCGTGGATCTTGCGGGCGCGGCGGATCTGCGCCACGTCCTTCTCGCCACCCTTGGTCCAGCGGATCGCGAAACCACGCGGGACCAGGTAGTTGCGAGCGTAGCCGTCCTTGACGTCGACGACATCGCCGGCGGCACCGAGGCCAGAGACCTCGTGGGTAAGGATGATCTTCATTGGTCGGTCACCCTTTCCTTATCGCGCGGTGGACGTGTAGGGCAGCAGTGCCATCTCACGGCTGTTCTTCACAGCCGTGGCGACGTCACGCTGGTGCTGCGTGCAGTTGCCGGTGACGCGGCGGGCACGGATCTTGCCACGGTCGGAAATGAACTTCCGCAGCATGTTCGTGTCCTTGTAGTCCACGTACGCGGTCTTGTCCTTGCAGAACGCGCAGACCTTCTTCTTAGGCTTGCGCACAGGCGGCTTCGCCATTGTGTCTCTCCTGTGTGATCAAGAAGTGGGGGTGAGAGCTGCCCTAGAAGGGCGGCTCCTCCGAGTAGCCACCGCCGGTGCCGCCGGAGCTTCCGCCCCAACCGCCCCCGCCGCCGCCCTGCGACTGCTGGCCGCCGGCCGGCGCGCTGGACGACCACGGGTCGTCGGAGGGAGCTCCGCCGCCCTGCGGGGCGCCGCCACTGGGGGCTCCGCCCCAGTTGCCGCCGCCGCCGCCCTGCTGCTGACCGCCGCCGCCGTATCCACCCTGGCCCTGGCCACCGCGACCCGTGGTCTTGGTGACCTTGGCCGTGGCGTTCTTCAGGCTGGGGCCGACTTCCTCGACGTCCAGCTCGTAGACCGTGCGCTTGACTCCCTCGCGGTCCTCATAGGACCGCTGCTTCAGCCGACCCTGAACGACGACGCGCATGCCCCGCTGAAGGGACTCGGCGACGTTCTCAGCCGCCTGCCGCCAGACCGAGCAGGTCAGGAACAGGCTTTCGCCGTCCTTCCACTCGTTGGTCTGCTTGTCGAAGGTGCGGGGAGTGGACGCGACACGGAACTTCGCGACCGCCGCACCCGAGGGGGTGAAGCGCAGCTCGGGGTCGTCGACGAGATTGCCGACGACCGTGATGACGGTCTCGCCTGCCATGGATGAACCTCTCGGCGGGGATTACTGCTGGGCTGCTGTGCTACTCGGTCCCGATTACCGCTGAACCGAAGTTCAGTGGGTCTCGGGGCGAAGGACCTTGGTCCGGAGAACCGACTCGTTCAGGTTCATCTGTCGGTCAAGCTCCTTGACGACCGCAGGCTCGGCCTGAAGGTCGATGACCGAGTAGATGCCCTCGGGCTTCTTCTTGATCTCGTAAGCGAGACGACGGCGACCCCAGGTGTCGACCTTCTCGACCTTTCCGTTGCCCTCACGGACGACGGAGAGGAAGTTCTCGATCAGCGGGGAGACAGCGCGCTCCTCGAGATCGGGGTCGAGGATGACCATCACTTCGTAGTGACGCATGTGGAACCCACCTCCTTTGGACTCAGCGGCCACGGTCGATCCGTGGCAGGAGGGTCGTGATGCGTGACGCACGGCATCCGTGAACAGACACCGCGCAGACCGTACAGACTACCCCGTCGACTCCTTCCGGTTGAAATCCGGCACCAGGAGGCCACAATGTGTATCCATCGGGTGTGCTCGGTGCTATGCCCCCGGCCGGTCCGGAGGCAGCCCCGCTGCACCGCTCTGCTTCAGCCAGGAGGTGCCTTCCGATGGCACAGGCCATGCGACGCCAGTCCTCCATCTCGCTCTTCGCGACCGACGGCAAGCCCCACCCGCTGCAGGACACCCTGATGGCGGTCACCCTCGTCCTCGGCGCCGTGGCGTTCGTCACGGCCTTCTTCGACCAGCTGCACCTGATCAGCTCGTGGACGGGCCTGATCGGCATCCTGACCGGTGCGTACGGACAGTTCATCTCCGTCACGACACGCGAGCGCTTCGCGCTGATCATCGGCCTTGGCGCGTCTGCCTTCGGCTTCTACATGGGGATGGCCCACGGCGGCCTCTTCGGGGGCTGGCTGGGCTGACGGGACGCCTCCGCGACAGGGCGCCGGCCGCGAGCCGGCCCGGGCCCCCGGCCCGTCCCCCAGATGGGTGGCGCCCCTGTCGCAGTAGGCTTCGCGCCATAGCCAGCGAAGCCGCCGGAGGAGACGCCCCGCATGAGCCTGTCCCTGAGGACCATCAGCCGAGAGCAGCATCTGGGTTATCTCCAGAGCCTGCCCTCGGCGAGCCACTGCCAGGTCCCGGCGTGGGCCGACGTGAAGAACGAGTGGCGTTCGGAGAACCTCGGTTGGTTCGACGGCTCCGGCGAACTCGTCGGCGCCGCGCTCGTCTTGTACCGGCAGCTGCCCAAGGTGAAGCGGTACCTCGCGTACCTTCCCGAGGGACCGGTCATCAACTGGTACGCCCCCAACCTGGAGGAGTGGCTCCAGCCGATGCTGGCGCACCTCAAGCAGCAGGGCGCCTTCACCGTGAAGATGGGCCCGCCCGTCGTCATCCGGCGGTGGAACTCGACCGCCATCAAGGCCGGCATCCAGGACCCCGACGTGAAGCGCCTGCGCGACGTGGAGGCCTCGGTCATCGAGCCCCGCGCGTTCGAGGTGTCGGACAAACTGCGCCGCATGGGCTGGCAGCAGGCCGAGGACGGCGGCGCCGGCTTCGGCGACGTCCAGCCGCGCTACGTCTTCCAGGTGCCCCTGGCCAACCGCTCGCTGGACGACGTCCTCAAGGGTTTCAACCAGCTGTGGCGCCGCAACATCAAGAAGGCCGAGAAGGCCGGTGTCGAGGTCGTCCAGGGCGGCTACGAGGACCTGCCGACCTGGCAGCACCTGTACGAGATCACGGCCGAGCGCGACAAGTTCCGCCCGCGCCCGCTCAGCTACTTCCAGCGCCAGTGGACGGCCCTCAACTCCGAGGACCCCAACCGGATGCGGCTCTACATCGCCACGCACGAGGGAGAGCCGCTGGCCGCCGCCACGATGCTCACCGTCGGCCAGCACGTCTGGTACTCGTACGGCGCGTCCGCCAACCACAAGCGGGAAGTACGGCCGTCGAACGCGATGCAGTGGCGCATGCTGCGCGATTCCTACGCGCTCGGCGCCAGCGTCTACGACCTCCGCGGCATCTCTGACACGCTGGACGAGAACGACCACCTGTTCGGCCTCATCCAGTTCAAGGTCGGCACGGGCGGCGAGGCCGTCGAGTACGTCGGCGAGTGGGACTTCCCGCTGAACAAGGTGCTGCACAAGGCGCTCGACATCTACATGTCGCGCCGCTGACCGCACCACATCCCCACCCCCACCACGCACCGCTGCATCACGCAGCTCCACAGGAGAGGTTCCGGACGGGCATGGCGCTCACGCTCTACGTCGACACCGCGCGCTGGCGTGCGCACCAGAAGCAGATCCAGGACCAGTTCCCCGGGATGATCCCGGTCTGCAAGGGCAACGGCTACGGCTTCGGCCACGAAAGGCTGTGCGAGGAGGCGACCCGGATGGGCGCCGACGTGCTGGCCGTCGGGACGACGTACGAGGCCGCCAGCATCAAGGACTGGTTCGGGGGCGACCTGCTGGTCCTCACCCCGTTCCGGCGGGGCGAGGACCCCGTCCCGCTGCCGGACCGGGTCATCCGCTCGGTGTCCTCGCTGGACGGCGTCCGCGGGCTCGTGGGTGCCCGGGTGGTCATCGAGTGCATGAGCTCGATGCGCCGCCACGGCATCTCCGAGCAGGACCTCGGCCAGCTGCACGCGGCGATCGAGGACGTCCGGCTGGAGGGCTTCGCCCTGCACCTGCCCCTGGACCGCCCGGACGGCTCGGACGCCGTCGAGGAGGTCATCGGCTGGATGGACCGGCTGCGCGCGGCCCGGCTGCCGCTGCACACCATGTTCGTCAGCCACCTGCGGGCCCAGGAGCTGACGCGGCTCCAGCAGCAGTTCCCGCAGACCCGCTTCCGGGCCCGTATCGGCACCCGGCTGTGGCTGGGGGACCACGAGGCGACCGAGTACCGCGGCGCCGTACTCGACGTCACGCGCGTCTCCAAGGGCGACCGGTTCGGCTACCGCCAGCAGAAGGCCGCCTCGGACGGCTGGCTGGTCGTCGTCGCCGGAGGTACCTCGCACGGGGTGGGTCTGGAGGCCCCCAAGGCCCTGCACGGCGTGATGCCGCGGGCCAAGGGCGTCGCCCGGGCGGGCCTGGCGACCGTCAACCGGAACCTGTCACCGTTCGTGTGGGCGGGAAAGCAGCGCTGGTTCGCCGAGCCGCCGCACATGCAGGTGTCGATCCTCTTCGTGCCCTCGGACGCCACCGAGCCGAAGGTCGGCGACGAGCTGGTGGCGCACCTGCGCCACACCACCACGCAGTTCGACCGGGTGCTCGACGCCTGAGTCCCGCCCGGTCACTTCTCGGGGTGCACGCCCCAGCCGGCCCGCTGTTCCTCCGAGGGCGCCGCGTACCGCGGCGCCCTCGTCGCGTCCGACAGCACGAAGACGTCCTCCGCGCCGTCCAGGACGCCGCCTGAGGGGTCGTCCGAGCCGTCCCGGCGTACGACGTCCCGGTCCGGCATCAGGATGTCCCGTACGACGATCCCGCACAGGTACAGCGTGGCCAGCAGGTGGGCCACGATGGCCAGCTGGTAGCCCTCCACGGGCAGCCCCTGGTGCTTGTCGCCGCTGCTCGTGTAGGCCAGGTAGAACCAGATCCCGAAGAAGTAGGCGACCTCGCCGGCCTGCCAGATCAGGAAGTCCCGCCAGCGCGGCCGGGCCAGCGCGGCGAGCGGGATCAGCCACAGCACGTACTGCGGCGAGTAGACCTTATTGGCCAGGATGAAGGCCGCGACGACCAGGAAGGCCAGCTGTGCGAAACGGGGCCGCCTCGGGGCGCACAGCGTGAGCAGCCCGATCGCGCCGCACAGCAGGAGCGTCAGCACGGTCGCGTACGTGTTGGCACCGTCGAGGGGGTTGCCCGAGCGCTGGGAGATCAGCAGCCACACGGAACCGAAGTCGATGGGGCGTTCCTGGCTGAAGGTGTAGAACTTCGACCAGCCGTCCCGGGCGAACACCATCACCGGCAGGTTCACCACGAGCCAGGCCCCGGCCGCGCCGAGGACGGCGCCGCCGAACGCGCGCCACTTCCCGGCCCGCCAGCAGAGGACGAAGAGCACGCCGAGCAGCAGCACGGGGTAGAGCTTGGCAGCGGTGGCAAGGCCGATGAGGACGCCGAAGAGCACCGTCCGGCCACGGGACCACGCCAGCATCCCCGCGGCGGTCAGGGCGATGGCCAGCAGGTCCCAGTTGATCGTCGCCGTGAGTGCGAAGGCGGGCGCGAGGGCGAAGAGCAGGGCGTCCCAGGGCCGGCGCCGGTGGGTGCGGGCGACGCACACGGCGATCACCGCGGCGCAGGCCATCAGCATGCCCGCGTTGACCATCCAGTACATCTGCTCGCGGTGCTGCATGGAGCCGCTGCCCGGGGTCAGCCAGGAGGCGATCTCCATGAAGAGGCCGGTGAGCACCGGATACTCCAGGTACTCCATGTCGCCGGGGAGCCGGTCGAAGTACGGCGTCAGGTTGTCGGCGAAGCCCCGCACGGCGTAGAGGTGCGGGATGTCGGAGTAGCAGGCGTGCGTGTACTGCGAGCCCGCCCCCCGGAACCACGCCCAGTCGTAGCAGGGCAGCTTCTGCACCATCCCGAGGGCGAACACGCCGATGGCCAGGAGCGCCACGACGCGGACCGGTCCCAGCCAGTGCCCGCCCAGCCGGGCGTAGCGGCCGAGCGGGCCGCCGATGAGCTCGCTGCCGGCCGCGGCGACCTCGTCCTGCTGGGTGGGCAGTACGGGGAGGTCCTCTTGCACCTTCGTCATGCGCTCATCCTGCCGTACGGGGCCGGACACGGGGGAAGGCCGCCGCACGGGGTGCGACGGCCTTCACGGTCCGGCCCGGGCGGCTGGGTCAGCCGTCCGGATCGCCGGTGGTCCATCCTCCGGTGACACCGCCCGGGCGGCCCGGCCGACCGCTGTTCGACGGGGACGGCCCGCCGGTGGCTCCGCCGTCGTTCCCGCCGTCGGCTCCGCCGATGACGCCGCCGTTGTTGGTGCCTCCGTTGTTGGCTCCGCCGTTGGCGCCTCCGTTGGTCGCGCCTCCGTTGTTGGCTCCGCCGTTGGCGGCGCCTCCGTTGGACGCCCCGGCCGCCGTGCTCGGGTCGCAGTACATCTGCCACGGCTTGCAGGAGGGCTTACCGCTCTTGGACGGCGTCGGGGACGGCGTCGGCGAGGGACTGGAGGGGGACGGCGAGGGAGACGCGGACGGGGTGGGAACCGCGGACGGCGTCGGGGACGGCGCGCCCGAGGAGTCCGCCTTGACGCCGATGGCCTCGGCCTCGGGGAAGTCCTTGACCGGCGCGTCCTTCAGCGCCTCGCGCATGTACTCGGTCCAGATGACGGCGGGGATGTCGCCACCGTGGATGGAGTCGGTGCCGCCGACGCCGTTCATGGACAGCAGCTTCTTGTCCGCGGAGTTCGGATCCGTGCGGAAGAGGGCCACGGACGTGGACAGCTCCGGGGTGTAGCCGACGAACCACGCCGACTTGTTCTGGTCGGTGGTGCCGGTCTTGCCCGCGGCGGGCCTGCCCAGCTTCTTGACCTTGGTTCCGGTGCCGTTCTTGACCACGTTCTCGAGGACCTTGGTGACGTTGTCGGCGACGTCGCTCTCCATGGCCCGCTGTTCCTTGGGCGCCTCGAATCCGGACAGCGGCTGACCGTCCTTCGACACCTCGCTCACGGAGAACGGCTCGCGGTGCGTGCCGGAGGCCGCGAAGGTGGCGTAGGAGTCGGCCATGCGGATGGCGCTCGGGGTGGAGGTGCCGAGTGCGAAGGACGCGTTGTTGTTCTTGTCCATCGAGTCCTCGAGGATGCCCGTGGACTTGGCCATCTCGCGGACCTTGGTGTGGCCGACGTCGAAGACGAGCTGGGCGAACGGCACGTTGATGGACTTCTCCATCGCCTCGTTGAGGGTGACGTAGCCGAAGGCGGTCGGGCTCTCGTTCTTCTGCCGGAACGGCTTGCCGTCGGCGGCGAGCAGCGGCCTGCCCTGTCGGTTCTTGATCACCGTCAGGTCGTCGGCCATGTACTTGCTGTCGACCGAGACGCCCTCGCCGTTCGAGTTCTGGGTGCCGTGCTTCATCGCGGCGGCCAGGACGTATGGCTTCCAGGTCGAGCCGACCGGGACGCCGATGGTGTTGGCGTTGTTGCTGAAGTACTTCTGGTCCCAGCCCGGGCCGCCGTACAGGGCCACGATCGCGCCGGTCTTCACGTCGACGGAGGCGGCGCCGAACTGCACGAAGGTGTCCAGCTCGGGGCGCTTCTTCTCGTCGAGGAAGTCGTTGCGGGTGTCTTCCACGGCCTTGACCAGGGCGTCCACCTTCGGCTTCTGGAAGGTGGTCTTGATCCGGTAGCCGCCCAGCGCCATCTTCTCGGCGCTGATGTCCTTGGTCTTCATCACGTACTGCTTGGCCGTCTCGACCATGTAGCCGATCTGGCCGGACATGCCGCGGGCCTGCGCCGACTCGACGCGGGCGGGGAAGTCCTCGGGCTTGTACTTGGCCCGCTCCTCCTTGGACATCCGGCCGACCTGGACCTGGCGGTCGAGCACCCAGGACCAGCGCTGCTTCGCCCGCTGGGTGTTGGCCTCGGGCGTGGCCGCGGCGCCGATGCCGCCGTCCGGGTTGTACAGGTTGGGACCCTTGAGGACCGAGGCCAGGAAGGCGGACTCGGAGGGGTTCAGCTCCTTGGAGTCCTTGCCGAAGTAGGCGCGGGCCGCGGCCTGGATGCCGTAGGCGTCCCGGCCGTAGTAGGCGGTGTTCAGGTAACCCGCGAGGACCTTGTCCTTCTCCTCGGTGACACCGAGCCTGATCGAGATGAAGAGCTCGGTGACCTTCCGCTTGAGCGTCTGCTCGGAGTCCAGGAAGTTGTTCTTCACGTACTGCTGGGTGATGGTCGAGCCGCCCTGCGTGGAACCGCCCTTGGCCATGTTCCACACGGCGCGGACGATACCCATGGGGTCGACGCCCTTGTCCGTGTCGAAGGACTCGTTCTCCGCGGCGATCACGGCGTTCTGCATCGACAGGGGGATCTGGTCGATGCCCACGATCTGCCGGTTCATGGAACCGCCGGTGGCAACCATCTGGGTGTTGTCGGCCCAGAGGAAGACGTTGTTCTGGGCTTCGGCCGCCTTGTTGGGGTCGGGCGTGCTCACCATGGCGATGCCGATGCCGGCTCCGGCCACGATGACCGCGAAGAAGCCCAGCACCGTGCCGCTGACGAGCTTCCAGGAGGGCACGAAGCGCTTCCAGCCGGCCCGGTCGGAGCGCGGGTAGTTGATGAGGCGCTTGTCGGGCCGGCCTGCGCCGCGCGCCGCGGCGCCTGTGCCCCGTCCGCGGCCCGCGGAACCTCTCTGGGCGGCCCGGCGCGCGTCTGCACGGCTGCCCTGGGGGGGCTGTTCTGCGTACGGGCCGCTGGGCGACGCGGTGGGCACGCCACGTCCGGCCTCGGCGCCCTGTCCCGGGCGCTGCGGGGCAGCCCGGCGGGACGAGGCGCGTCCACCGCCCTGGGGCTGCGGCGGTTTGCGGCGATGCTCGCTCATCGAACGACTACTCCTCGGGCAGGCGAGTGGCCTGGAAGCGGCGGGTGAATTCCGGTTCCCCCGGTGTCATGGCCCACAGACTACGCACGCTCAAAACCCGAACAGTGCCGAAGTTCACCCCAAATCAGGCAACTTACCTCGCACGAATTCACGATGTGACGCCGGTCACCATGTCGCCCCTTGTCGCCAGAGGCTGCTCGATCTATCGTCTGGATGTATCGAGTCGATACATCAGCTCGACATAATGACTCAGAGTCGGAGGAGGGGCAGGCGGATGAGCAGGCGCTCAGGCATCCTGGAATTCGCCGTCCTCGGCCTGCTTCGCGAATCCCCCATGCACGGCTACGAGCTGCGGAAGCGGCTCAACACCTCACTGGGGGTGTTCCGGGCGTTCAGCTACGGGACGCTCTATCCCTGCCTCAAGACGCTGGTCACCAACGGCTGGTTGATCGAGGAACCGGGCAACGCTCCGGAAGACGCTCTCGCCGCTTCACTCGCAGGGCGCCGCGCCAAGATCGTCTACCGGTTGACGGCCGCGGGCAAGGAGCGCTTCGAGGAGCTGCTCTCCCACACGGGGCCCGACACCTGGGAGGACGAGTCCTTCGCCGCCCGCTTCGCCTTCTTCGGTCAAACCGAGCGAGAAGTGCGCATGCGGGTACTGGAGGGCCGCCGCAGCCGGCTTGAGGAGCGCCTGGAGAAGATGCGCGCCTCTCTCGCCCGCACACGGGAACGCCTCGACGACTACACGCTGGAGCTGCAACGGCACGGCATGGAGTCGGTGGAGCGCGAAGTGCGCTGGCTGAACGAGCTCATCGAGAGCGAGCGGGCGGGACGGGACCAGAGAAGTCCCGGTCCGTCCGACGAAACTGCAAAATGAGGCCTGCATCTCGCAGGCCTCGTCCGAGAACAAACAGGGAGCAACCGGAATGGGTTCGGTTCGCGTAGCCATCGTCGGCGTAGGCAACTGCGCCGCCTCGCTGGTGCAGGGCGTCGAGTACTACAAGGACGCCGACCCGGCGGCCAAGGTCCCCGGTCTGATGCACGTCCAGTTCGGCGACTACCACGTGAGTGACATCGAGTTCGTCGCCGCGTTCGATGTCGACGCGAAGAAGGTCGGCCTCGACCTTTCGGACGCCATCGGCGCCAGCGAGAACAACACCATCAAGATCTGCGACGTCCCGAACGCCGGTGTGACCGTTCAGCGCGGCCACACCCTGGACGGCCTGGGCAAGTACTACCGCCTGACGATCGAGGAGTCCGCCGAGGCTCCGGTCGACGTGGTCCAGATCCTCAAGGACCGCCAGGTCGACGTCCTGATCTGCTACCTGCCCGTCGGCTCCGAGAACGCGGCGAAGTTCTACGCGCAGTGCGCCATCGACGCCAAGGTCGCCTTCGTCAACGCCCTCCCGGTCTTCATCGCCGGCACCAAGGAGTGGGCTGACAAGTTCACCGAGGCCGGTGTCCCGATCGTCGGCGACGACATCAAGTCCCAGGTCGGCGCCACCATCACGCACCGCGTGATGGCGAAGCTGTTCGAAGACCGCGGTGTCCGTCTTGAGCGCACCATGCAGCTCAACGTCGGCGGCAACATGGACTTCAAGAACATGCTCGAGCGCGACCGCCTCGAGTCGAAGAAGATCTCCAAGACGCAGGCCGTCACCTCGCAGATCCCCGACCGGGACCTCGGCGAGAACAACGTCCACATCGGCCCGTCCGACTACGTCGCGTGGCTCGACGACCGCAAGTGGGCGTACGTCCGCCTCGAGGGCCGCGCCTTCGGCGACGTCCCGCTGAACCTCGAGTACAAGCTCGAGGTGTGGGACTCCCCGAACTCCGCCGGTGTCATCATCGACGCCCTGCGCGCCGCGAAGATCGCGAAGGACCGCGGTATCGGTGGACCGATCCTGTCGGCTTCCAGCTACTTCATGAAGTCCCCGCCGGTCCAGTACTTCGACGACGAGGCCTACGCCAGCGTCGAGAAGTTCATCAAGGGTGAGGTCGAGCGCTAGTCGAGCCCAAGGGTCCTCCGGACACCTGGACTTAGGCTGTTCTTCCGCGGAGGGTCCCCGGGCAATGTGCCCGGGGACCCTCCGCGTATGTGACCCTTGCCCTCATGCCTGTCGTACGTGATCTGCGCGTACTCCTGCGCCTGAGGGATTTCCGCAACCTGCTCGCCGTACGGCTGTTCTCCCAGTCCGCGGACGGCGTCTACCAGGTCGCACTCGCCGCCTACGTGGTCTTCTCCCCGGAGAAGCAGACCTCACCGGCCGCCATCGCCTCGGCGATGGCCGTGCTGCTGCTCCCCTACTCGGTCATCGGCCCCTTCGCCGGGGTCCTCCTCGACCGCTGGCGGCGCCGCCAGGTCTTCCTCTACGGCAACCTGCTCCGCGCCTTCCTGGCCTGCGTCACCGGGATGCTGATCGTCGCGCACGTGCCCGACTGGCTTTTCTACGCCTCGGCCCTCTCGGTGACGGCCGTCAACCGCTTCGTGCTGGCCGGACTGGCCGCATCCCTGCCCCACGTCGTCGGTCCCGACCAGCTGGTCACGGCGAACGCTCTCTCACCCACCGCCGGAACGCTCGCCGCGGTGGCCGGCGGCGGGCTGGCCTTCCTCGTCCGCGTGCTGGCGGCCGACTCCGACGCCCTCGTCGTGCTCCTCGGAGCCGGCCTCTACCTGTGTGCGGCCCTGGTCTCCCTGCGCCTGGCCATCGGCCTCCTGGGGCCCGACCACCCTCCCGGCCGGCTCCGTCCCTCGGTCGCCGAAGGAATCGCCCTCAGCGTGCGGGGCATGGCCGACGGCCTGCGGCACCTGGCCGCCCGGCGCGAAGCCGCCCAGGCGCTCGCCGCCATGACCCTGATGCGGTTCTGCTACGGAGCCCTGTTCGTCATGCTGCTCATGCTGTGCCGTTACTCCTGGTCGGACAACGAGTCCGACGGACTGGCCCTGCTCGGCGTGGCGATCGGCGTCTCGGGAGCCGGATTCTTCGCGGCCGCCGTCATCACTCCCTGGCTCGTGGGCCGGCTGGGCACCCGCGGGACGATCAGCGTCTGTGCCGCGGGCGCCGCGGTACTGGTACCGGCGCTCGGCCTGTTCCTCACCCCCGGACCGATGCTGGTCGCGGCGTTCGTCCTGGGGCTCGCCACCCAGGGCGCCAAGATCTCCACCGACACGGTCGTGCAGTCCCAGGTGGACGACGCCTACCGTGGCCGCGTCTTCGCCGTCTACGACGTGCTGTTCAACATCGCGTTCGTCGCGGCGGCGGCGGTGGCCTCCCTGATGCTCCCCGTCGACGGACGCTCCGTGACCTTGATCCTCAGCGTGGCCGCCCTGTACGCCGCGACAGCGTTCCTCCTGGAACGGCGGGGGCGGCGTTTCACGTGAAACATCGCCCCCGCCGGCCCCCGCGCCCGTCGCTGTTTCACGTGAAACAGCGACGGGGGCCGTACCGCCTCAGGCTTGTGCGGCCCACCACTCCTTGAGGGCGGTGACGGCCGCCTCGCGCTCCATCGGCCCGTTCTCGAGGCGCAGCTCCATGAGGAACGCGTACGCCTGGCCGATGACCGGGCCCGGCCCGACGTCCAGCACCTGCATGATCTCGTTTCCGTCCAGGTCGGGCCGGATCGCGTCCAGCTGCTCCTGCTCCTGCAGCTGTGCGATGCGCTCCTCCAGTCCGTCGTAGGTCCGGGAGAGGGCGTTGGCCTTGCGCTTGTTCCGCGTGGTGCAGTCGGACCTGGTCAGCTTGTGGAGACGCTCCAGCAGCGGCCCCGCGTCGCGGACGTAGCGCCGCACCGCCGAGTCGGTCCACTCCCCGTCTCCGTAGCCGTGGAAGCGCAGGTGCAGCTCCACCAGCCGGGACACGTCCTTGATCATGTCGTTGGAGTACTTCAGCGCCGTGAGGCGCTTCTTGGTCATCTTCGCGCCCACCACCTCGTGGTGGTGGAAGGAGACCCGGCCGTCGCTCTCGAAGCGGCGGGTGCGGGGCTTGCCGATGTCGTGCAGCAGGGCAGCGAGCCGCAGCACGAGGTCCGGTCCGTCCTCCTCCAGGGCGATCGCCTGTTCCAGCACGATCAGCGAGTGGTCGTAGACGTCCTTGTGCCGGTGGTGTTCGTCACTCTCCAGCCGCAGCGCGGGCAGCTCGGGCAGCACCCGGTCCGCCAGCCCGGTGTCCACGAGCAGGCCCAGGCCCTTGCGCGGGTGGGTGGCGAGGATCAGCTTGTTCAGCTCGCCCTGCACCCGCTCCGCCGAGACGATCTCGATCCGGTCGGACATGGCCTTCATCGCCGCCACGACGTCCGGGGCGACCTCGAAGTCCAGCTGCGCCGCGAACCGCGCCGCCCGCAGCATGCGCAGCGGGTCGTCGGAAAAGGAGTCCTCGGGGGTGCCGGGCGTGCGGAGGACTCCTGCGGCCAGGTCCTCCAGGCCGCCGTGCGGGTCGATGAACTCCTGTTCCGGCAGGGCCAGGGCCATGGCGTTGACCGTGAAATCCCGCCTGACCAGGTCTTCCTCGATGGAGTCGCCATAGGAGACCTCCGGCTTGCGGGACGTGCGGTCGTACGCCTCCGAGCGGTAGGTGGTCACCTCGATCTGGAAGCCGTCCTTCTGCGACCCGACGGTGCCGAAGGCGATGCCGACGTCCCACACGGAGTCGGCCCATGGCCGGACGATCTTCAGCACGTCCTCGGGACGGGCATCGGTGGTGAAGTCGAGATCGTTGCCGAGACGCTCCAGCAGCGCGTCGCGGACGGACCCGCCGACCAGGGCGAGACGGAAGCCCGCCTGCTGGAAACGGCGGCCGAGCTCGTCGGCGACAGGGGCGATCCGCAGCAGTTCGCTCACCGCGCGGCGCTGCACCTGACTCAGGGCACTGGGGTTGTCTTCGTTGGCTTTCGGCACAACAGAAAAGGGTACGTGGCCCGCCCGGCCCGGGCTTCCCCGTTTTGTGGCCACCCCGGTACACAACCGCCCCGGGGCGGAGCCGATCATGTGGAGCAAGACGCGGCACTCGCGCACAGCGGGTCTCGTTACCATCAGTGGACGCACAGACGACGACCACAGACACTTCGAGGAACGGGCTAACGCGTGGCCGAGGCGGCAGAGATCCAGGGGGCGTCCCCCGCCCCTGTCCGGCGCCGATGGCTGCGACGGGCGGTGGTCCTGCTCGCGGGAACGCCCGTGCTCGCTGCTCTGATCTACTCACCCGCCCCCGAGGCCCAAGCGGCCCCGGGACCCTCGGTCGACGTCCAGCTGACGTCCATGACCCCCGCGGCCCCGGTCAAGGGCGACAACCTCACCATCTCCGGCACCGTGGTCAACAACGGCTCCGACACGATCACCGACGCTCACGTGGGGCTGCGGGTCGGGCCCGCGCTGGCGGACCGGGCCTCCATCGACGACGTGGCGGACCGCAGCGGTTTCCGGGCCGGCACGGACCCGGGCGAGATCGACCCGGCCTACGCCGTGAAGCTCCCCTCGCTGCCCTCGAAGGCGGGCCAGGACTTCACGCTCACGGTCCCGGTGAACAAGCTGGAGCTGGACGAGGACGGCGTCTACCAGCTCGGTGTGTCGCTGTCCGGGGCGACCGACCGGCGGCCCTCCGAACAGGTACTCGGCATCAAGCGGACCTTCCTGCCCTGGCAGCCGGATGCCGCCGCCAAGCGCTCCAGCCTGACCTTCGCGTGGCCGCTGATCGCCCACACCCGGGTGACCGCGGAGACCGGCTCCGACGAGCTGCAGACCCCCGTCTTCCTCGACGACTCGCTCGCCGCCGAGCTGGAGCCCAGTGGCCGCCTCGGCCAGATGGTCGCCCTCGGCAAGGACCTCCCCGTCACCTGGGTGATCGATCCCGATCTGCTCTTCACGGTCGACGCGATGACCAAGGGCTACCGGGTCCGCGGTCCGGACGGGAAGACCGCCCAGGGCAAGAAGAAGGCCGTGGCCGAGCAGTGGCTGAGCGCGCTGGAAGCCGCCGTCCAGGGCAAGAAGGTCGTCGCGCTGCCCTTCGCCGACCCGGACCTCGCCTCCCTGGCCCACCAGGGCAAGGACGTGTCGGGGACCCTGGGCCAGCTCCGGCCCGCCACGGACAAGGCGAAGGACGCCGTCGAGACCGTCCTGCACGTTCCGGCCTCCACCGATTTCTCCTGGCCCGTGAACGGCGCCATCGACCCGTCGATCGTCAACGTCGCCACTTCGGCCGGCGCCCACAACGTCCTCACCCGCAGCGACAGCCTCACGGAGAGCGGGGCCCTCGGCTACACCCCCTCCGCCGCCCGGCCCATCGGCGCGGGCACCACGGCGATCGTGGCGGACGAGGAGCTCTCCACCGCCTTCGAAGGCGACATGCTGCGGGCCGACAACTCCACCCTCGCCGTTCAGCGGTTCCTCGCCCAGAGCCTGGCCCTCAACCTGCAGAAGACCGACGAGCAGCGCAGCTTCGTCGTCGCCCCGCAGCGGATGCCGTCCGCCAGCCAGGCGAACTCCATGGCCGTCGCCCTGCGCAGCCTCCAGGCCGGGCGCTGGACCCAGCCCGGCGACCTCGAGTCCGCCGCCGCGGCCAAGCCCGACCCCGGCGCCGCCACCCAGGTCCCGGGCGCGGGGGAGTACCCGGAGGCCCTGCGCAAGCAGGAGCTGCCGGTGGCGGCGTTCGAGAAGATCCGCACCACGCAGAACACCCTCGACCACTTCAAGGTCATCCTCGCCGCGCCCGACCGCGTGGAGATTCCGTTCGGCAACACCACCAACCGTGAGATGTCCACCTCGTGGCGCGGACGCCCGGAGGAGGCCAGGCTCTACCGGGACCAGGTGCAGGAGTACCTGATCGGCCTGACGGAGAAGGTCAAGGTCATCCCCAAGTCCGACGCCACCTTGTCCGGCCACAGCGCCACCATCCCGGTCAGTGTCCAGAACAGCCTCGTGCAGGACGTCCACAACCTGGTCCTGCGGGTGAAGTCGGCGAACCCGACCCGCCTGATGTTCGGCGACGGGGGCCAGGACGAGCAGGAGGTCACGGTCCAGGGCGGGCACAGCCAGACCGTAAAGTTCATCGCGAACGCCACGGCGAGCGGCCCGGTCGAGGTCACCGCTCAGCTCTTCACCACGGACGGCGTCCCCTACGGCAAGGCACGCACCTTCACCGTCGAGGCCACCGAAATCACCCCCACCGTCATGCTCGTGATCGCCGGCGGTGTGCTCCTCCTCGTCCTGGCGGGCATCAAGATGTACGCCAGCCGCAAGCGCGTCGCGGCACGCGCGGCCGCCGAGGAGAGCACGCAGCCGAGTGACGAGTCCCCGGACACCGGACCGCAAAGCACCGACGGGTCCGGCACGGGTGAGACAGTGGACCGTTGAGCGACGCCGTGGCCGGTCGGCCTGGGGACGATGAGGTGGGGTTTCGATGAACGCGCCGTACGACGGTGACCGCGCGCAGGGCACTGGTGGGCCCGCGCCCAGCCAGGGCACTGCCCCGGGCACCCCGGTGCCCGGGCAGGTTCCCGCGCCCGCGCCCGCACCGGACCACGACCCGTATGTCCAGGGAGCCTACGACTACGACCCGTACCGGTCGCAGGACCTGTCGGCCCAGGACCCCGTCGCCGAGGTCCTCTACGACCGGGCCTCGCACCCCCCGCCGCCGCCCGGCACCTTCCAGGAGCCCGGCCCGCTCTACGCGGCCCCGTCCGCACCCTCGTACTCCCCCGACCCGCGCGTCTGGGCCCAGACGCCGCCGCCCGAGCCGGACGGCCCGTCGAGGCACCTCCCGTACGGAGACCACGCGACCACCACCCAGTTCGTGGGCGTGGACTCCCTCGTGACCAATGCCGCGGACCAGCAGCCCGCACCGGACGCCTTCGCGCACCTCTACCGGGACCAGGAGGCCGCCCCCCGCACCCCCGCGGAAGAGGCTCCCGTGGCGGCCCCGGCGCCCGCCAAACCGGCCGGGCGGGCGTCCAGCCTGCTCAAGTCCAGCGCGCTGATGGCCGCCGGCACGATCGTCTCCCGCATCACCGGGTTCCTGCGGACCCTGGTCATCGCCGGTGCCATCGGCGTCGGCACCTTCAACGACACGTATCAGATCGCCAACACCCTGCCCACGATGATCTACGTGCTGGTCGGCGGCGGAGCGCTCAACGCGGTCTTCATCCCCCAACTCGTCCGGGCCATGAAGAACGACAGCGACGGCGGACAGGCGTACGCCAACCGGCTGCTGACGCTCGTCGTGGTGCTGCTCGCCGCCATCACCACCGTCTGCGTGCTGGCCGCACCCGTGTTCATCACGATGATGTCGCCGAAGATCGCCTCCGACCCCCAGCAGATGGACGTCGCGGTCGCCTTCGCCCGCTACTGCCTGCCCACCATGTTCTTCATGGGCGTCCACGTGGTCCTCGGTCAGATCCTGAACGCCCGGGGCCGGTTCGGCGCGATGATGTGGACCCCGGTCCTCAACAACATCGTCGTCATCGCCACCTTCGGCGCCTTCATCTGGGCGTTCGGCGGCTTCACCACCTCCGGCGTCAACGCCACCACCGTCACCGCGGACGGTGTGCGCCTGCTGGGCCTGGGCACCCTGCTGGGCCTGACCGTCCAGGCCCTCGCGATGCTGCCCTACCTGCGCGACGCCGGATTCACCCCCCGCCTGCGCTTCGACTGGAAGGGCCACGGACTCGGCAAGGCGGCCCGCCTGGCCAAGTGGACGTTCTTCTTCGTCCTCGCCAACCAGATCGCCCTCGTCGTCGTCACCCAGCTCGCCACCTGGGCCGGCTCGGTCGCCGAGAAGCAGGGACACCCCGGTACGGGCATCACCGCCTACAACTACGCGCTGCTGCTCTGGCAGATGCCGCAGGCCATCATCACCGTCTCCGTCATGACGGCCGTCCTCCCCCGCATCTCCCGCTCGGCCCACGACGGTGACGCCGCGGCCGTCCGCGACGACATCTCGTACGGGCTGCGCACCTCCGCCGTCGCGATCGTGCCCTGCGCCTTCGCGTTCCTCGCGCTCGGCGTCCCCATGGCGACCCTGCTCTACGCGGGCTCCGGCTCCGGCGCCCAGAACATCGGCTACGTCCTGATGGCCTTCGGCCTCGGACTGATCCCGTACTCCGTCCAGTACGTCGTCCTGCGCGGCTTCTACGCCTACGAGGACACCCGGACGCCCTTCTACAACACGGTCATCGTGGCCGCCGTCAACGCGGCGGGCTCCGCGGCCTCCTTCTTCGTCCTCCCCGCCCGCTGGGCCGTCGTCGGCATGGCCGGCGCCTACGGGCTCGGCTACGCCGTCGGCGTCGGCGTCGCCTGGCGCCGACTGCGCAACCGGCTCGGCGGTGACCTCGACGGCGCCCACGTGATGCGTACCTACGCCCGCCTCACCGGCGCGTGCGTCCCCGCCGCCGCGGTCGCGGGGGCAGCCGCCTACGGAGTCACCCAGTGGCTCGGCAGCGGCGTCACCGGCTCGGCCGCCGCCCTGGTCGCCGGGGGAATCGCCCTGGCGGCGGTGTTCCTCATCGCCGCCAAGCGGATGCGGATCGAAGAGCTCAACGCGATGGTCGGAATGGTCCGCGGACGTTTGGGGCGCTGATGCGCACAACCGTCGGACCCCATCGCGTGTCGTGCATAGCGTCGGACTGTGGGCACAATTGGCATGGCTTCGCAGACTGGCCTACAGCGCGCAACGGATGGGGAGGCGGAACCGACGGTGGCGGAACGTAGCACGGCTGCCGTCGACGTGGCCGACAACAGCGGCGAAGAGCCGCTGGCCGCAGATGCGGCCAAGGCCACGGCCGACGGGGTGGACACCCAGAACGGACGAGCCGCGGGCGGACCTGTGCTCGAAAAGGACGGCGACCGGATCAGCGCGGCCCCCGCGGCCGCCCCCGAACTCCACAGCGGCCACAAGCTCGCCAGACGCTACCGCCTCGAGGAATGCGTCACCCGTGTGGACGGATTCAGCAGCTGGCGTGCGATGGACGAGAAGCTGCGCCGGGCCGTGGGCGTTCACCTGCTGCCCGCCGACCACCCGCGGGCCCGCTCCGTGCTGGCAGCGGCCCGTTCCTCGGCCCTCCTCGGCGACCCCCGGTTCGTCCAGGTCCTCGACGCCGTGGAGGAGAACGACCTCGTCTACGTCGTCCACGAGTGGCTGCCCGACGCCACCGAGCTCACCGCCCTGCTGGCCGCCGGCCCGCTGGAGGCCCACGAGGCATACCAGCTGGTCAGCCAGATCTCGCAGGCGATGACCGCCGCGCACCGCGAGGGCCTCGCCCATCTGCGGCTGACGCCGAGCGCCATACTGCGAACCTCCTCGGGCCAGTACCGCATCCGCGGCCTCGCCGTGAACGCCGCCCTGCGCGGCATCACCAGCGAGACCCCGCAGCGCGCCGACACCGAGGCCATCGGGGCGCTCCTGTACGCCGCCCTGACCCAGCGCTGGCCCTACGAGAACGACGCCTACGGCCTCACCGGCCTGCCCAAGGGCGTGGGCCTGATCGCACCCGACCAGGTGCGCGCGGGCGTCCACCGCAGTCTGGGCGAGCTGGCCATGCGCGCGCTCGCCAACGACGGGGCGACCGCCTCGCGCCAGGAACCCGCCTGCACCACACCCGAGGAACTGGCCAAGGCCGTCGCCGCGATGCCCCGCATCCGGCCGCCGGAGCCCACCTTCACCGCTCCGCCCGAATACCAGCACACGACGTACCAGCAGGGCAGCTACGGCCGGCCCACGCCTTCCGGCGTACCCGCCTCCCCGACTGTCGTGGTCGTCCCGCCGCCCCCGCTGCAGAGCCGTACCGGCCGGGCTCTGAAGTGGGGCGTCGCCGCTCTGCTGATCGCCGCGCTCGGACTGGGCAGCTGGCAGCTCGCCGACACGCTCCTGGACCACAGGAGCCAGAGCGACACCGGCACCACCCAGGACGACGAGCCCGACAAGCCCGGCGACGACCCGAAGGCCGCACCGGTCCCGCTCCCCGTCAGGGACGCCGCGGAGTACTTCCCGGACGGGGTCGCGCAGAACGCCGAGGACGTCGCGAACAGCTACGACAACGACCCCGCGTCGTACTGGCGGACCAAGCGCTACAACGACGGTCCCGAGATGGACACCTCCTTCAAGGCGGGCGTCGGCATCGCCTACGACCTGGGCTCCGAGCAGGGGGTCAACGCCGCGTCGATAGCGTTCCAGTTCGGTGGCGACCACACCACGGCCACCCTCTACGCTGCCGACAGCCTGTCGTCGGCTACGCCGGTCAGTGCCATGCGGAAGATCGCCACCGGCAAGACCTCCGGAAAGAAGCTCGACCTCGCCACCGAGACGCCGGTCAATACGCGCTACGTGGTCCTGTGGATCACCGCCATGCCGAAGTCCGACGCCTATGAATTCAGCGGGGCCGGCTACAAGCAGGCCATCACGAACGTTTCGTTCTCGCGCATTTCATAGCGGCCGGAGCATACGGAAAAGAAATTCGGGGCTGTGGGAACGGTATTCCCACAGCCCCGCGGTGCGACCGCTGCGGAGCGGGGCGGCTCCCCGAACCCGTCCTGGACTCCGCTTCCTTGGTGGCGACGCCTCGCACGGCCGAACCGATGGCGGGTTCCGACCCACCGCCCGAGGGCATAAGAGACGGCGGCCGCATTTCCCGCAAGCACCCTCGGCCGACGGTCCGGAACACGGGACGATCATGACTGAAATGCCCGATTCCCGTCGTTTACTTTCAGCGGCAAACCCGATTCAATACCTGCACGGATCCGACCAGGGGAGGGGACTCATGAGGCCCGCCGCTGACGACCCCCGCACCGACCGGGACCTGCTCGCCCGGCACGTGGCCGGTGACCCGGACGCCTTCGGTGAGCTCGTACGGCGTCACCGCGACCGGCTGTGGGCCGTGGCCCTGCGCACCCTCGGCGACCGCGAGGAGGCCGCCGACGCGGTCCAGGACGCCCTCGTCTCCGCCTACCGGGCCGCGCACACCTTCCGCGGGGAGTCCGCCGTCACGACCTGGCTGCACCGCATCACCGTGAACGCCTGCCTCGACCGCGCACGCAAGACCGCCTCCCGCAGGACCGCGCCCCTGGACGACACGGACCGCCTGGAGCGGCTCCTGGAGCCCCATGAGTCCGCCGAGGCCCCCGCGGAGCGCGAGGACCTCCACCGGCAGCTCCTGGCCGCCCTGGGCACCCTGCCGGCCGAACAGCGGGCCGCACTGGTCCTCGTCGACATGCAGGGCTACCCCGTCGCCGAGGCCGCCCACATCCTCGACGTACCCACCGGAACGGTGAAGAGCCGGTGCGCGCGGGGCCGGGCCAAACTGGTGCCGCTCCTCACTCATCTGCGCACGAACGCCGGGGATAACACCGTCACCGAGCGGGGAAGGAACCGGACGCCGGGCACATCCGTCACACCAGCGGCAGAACCCAGGCATCCAGACCCAGACGCTGTGAAGGGCGGAGGTGGACGACCGTGAGCCCCACGAACGGCACGACCAGGCACCCGGACGTCTCGGAGATCTCCGACCTGGCCGAAGGACTCCTCTCCCCGTCCCGCACCGGCGAGGTCCGCCGCCACCTCGGCGCCTGCTCCCTGTGTGCGGACGTACGCACCTCCCTGGACGAGATCCGCGGCCTGCTGGGCACCCTCCCCGGCCCCGCCCGGATGCCCGCCGACATCGCCGGACGCATCGACGCCGCCCTCGCGGCCGAGGCGCTCCTCGACGCCGCGAAGCCCCCCGTCCCCTCCTCTGCCGTGCCCGGGACCGGCTCCGTGGACCACGGTGTTCCACGTGAAACACCGACCGGCGTGACCCCCATGACGGACGCCCGGCGACCCTCCGGTCACCCGATCGGCCCAAGCGGCCCAGGCCGCCGCGCCCGTCGCCGGATCGCCGTCATCACGGGCCTGGCCGGAGCGGCCGCGTGCGCCCTCGGAGTCTTCCTGTTCGCCGATCTGCCGGGCCCGCCCGCACAGCGCACGGCCGCGCGCGGCGACGCCGCGTCCTCGACGGCTCAGGCCCCCGCGGAGGACGGGACCTACACCGCTCAGGGCCTACCGGACAGCGTCCGCCGGCTCCTGGCCTCCGGCCCGGGCGCCAAGACGGCCCCTCAGGAGCAGAACAACACCTACGGGATGGAGAACACCTCTCCGGGCCCCGGGGTCGCGGGCAGCGGCGACCGCGTGGCCGCCACCGTCCCCGCGTGTGTCCAGAACGGCACCGGCCGCCCCGATACCCCACTCGCGGCCGAACGCGGCAGCTACCGGGGGGCGCCGGTCTACCTCCTGGTTCTCCCGCACCCGGGCGACGCCGCCCGGGCCGACGTCTACCTCGTGGAAACCGCCTGCGAGTCCGCCGGAGAGGCCGCCGCCGGGAAGCTCCTGATGTCGGGCACCTACCCGCGAAACTGACACCGCGGGATCGCGGCGCGGCCGGGGAATGCACGCGCCTTAGGATCCGTTGGGTGGGGTGAGAGTCCGCACCGGCCCCCGGTAGGCAAAAGCAGTCCGCAGAGACGAGGAAGAAACCCGTGAGCGACGTTCGAAACGTGATCATCATCGGATCCGGGCCGGCCGGTTACACGGCTGCCCTGTACACCGCACGCGCTTCGCTCAAGCCCCTGGTCTTCGAAGGCGCGGTCACCGCCGGTGGCGCCCTGATGAACACCACCGAGGTGGAGAACTTCCCCGGCTTCCAGGACGGCATCATGGGGCCCGACCTCATGGACAACATGCGCGGCCAGGCCGAGCGCTTCGGTGCCGAGCTGGTCCCGGACGACATCGTGTCCGTGGACCTCACCGGTGAGATCAAGACCGTCACCGACACCGCCGGCACCGTGCACCGCGCCAAGGCCGTCATCGTCACCACCGGTTCGCAGCACCGCAAGCTCGGTCTTCCCAACGAGGACGCGCTCTCCGGACGCGGTGTCTCCTGGTGCGCCACGTGCGACGGGTTCTTCTTCAAGGACCACGACATCGCCGTCGTCGGCGGCGGCGACACCGCGATCGAGGAAGCGACCTTCCTCTCCCGGTTCGCCAAGTCCGTCACGATCGTCCACCGCCGCGACAGCCTGCGCGCCTCGAAGGCCATGCAGGACCGGGCCTTCGCCGACCCGAAGGTCAAGTTCGCCTGGGACAGCGAGGTCGCCGAGATCCACGGCGAGCAGAAGCTCTCCGGCCTCACCCTGCGCAACACCAAGACCGGTGAGACCTCCGAACTGCCCGTGACCGGCCTCTTCATCGCCGTCGGCCACGACCCGCGCACCGAGCTGTTCAAGGACCAGCTGGAGCTCGACGACGAGGGCTACCTCAAGGTCACCGCCCCGTCCACGCGGACGAACGTCACCGGCGTCTTCGGTGCCGGCGACGTCGTGGACCACACTTACCGTCAGGCCATCACGGCCGCGGGCACCGGTTGCTCCGCCGCTCTCGACGCCGAGCGCTTCCTCGCCGCCCTCGCGGACGCCGAGAAGGCGCACGCAACGGTCTGACACCCGTACCAGCCCCCACCCCACACCCCGCAGGAATGAAGAAGGAGGCCGCTGTGGCCGGCACCCTCAAGAACGTGACCGACGCTGACTTCGAAGCCGAGGTCCTGAAGAGCGACAAGCCCGTACTGGTGGACTTCTGGGCCGCCTGGTGCGGACCGTGCCGTCAGATCGCGCCGTCCCTCGAGGCCATCGCCGCCGAGTACGGCGACCAGATCGAGATCGTCAAGCTGAACATCGACGAGAACCCGGCCACGGCTGCCAAGTACGGCGTCATGTCCATCCCCACCCTGAACGTCTACCAGAACGGCGAGGTCGCCAAGACCATCGTCGGAGCCAAGCCGAAGGCCGCCATCCTGCGCGACCTCTCCGACTTCGTGGAGACCAAGACCGCCTGAGTCACGGCAGTACGAGTCGAGACCGGCTGACGGTCACGATGTTTCACGTGGAACGGGGCCACCCCTGAGGCGGCCCCGTTTCGCTTTCCGGATCACAGCGGGCGCAGGACCGGCTCCTTGCGCGCCCCGCCGAGCAGTCGGTCCAGCGCCATCTCCACGTCTTCCTTCCACGACAGCGTGGAGCGCAGCTCCAGCCGCAGCCGGGGATGCACCGGATGGGGTCGTACGGTCTTGAAGCCGACCGCGAGCAGGTGGTCCGCCGGCAGCAGGCAGGCGGGCCCCTCCCACCGGGCGTCTCCGAACGCCTCGATCGCCCGGAAGCCCCGGCGCAGCAGATCCTTCGCCACCGTCTGCACCATCACCCGCCCCAGCCCTTGCCCCTGATACCCCGGCATGATCCACGAGGTGATCAGCTGCACCGCGTCGGGTGAGACCGGACTGGTCGGGAACGCCGTGGCGCGGGGCACGTACGCCGGCGGGGCGTACAGCACGAACCCCACCGGAACGTCGTCCACGTAGACCACACGGCCGCACGATCCCCATTCCAGGAGGACGGCCGAGATCCAGGCCTCCTTCTCCGGCGCCGCGGTCCCCGCCTTCACAGCGGCTTCCCCGCTGACCGGATCCAGCTCCCAGAACACACACGACCGGCAACGCCGGGGCAGGTCCGGGAGGTTGTCCAGCGTGAGCGGTACCAGCCGACGACCCATGAGCGCATCGTATCCACTGCCCTCTGCTTCTTCGACAGGTCAGCGCGCCGGGCCGGGCACGGAGAAGGGGCGGACCACACCGGTTGCCACCAGCGCGGTCCGCCCCCGCGTCCGGGGGATCACTCCCCGGGAGTCCCCTGCTCCAGCACCCGGCCCTCGCCCGGTGCCAGCGTTCCGAGGATCCGCTCCAGATCCTCCATCGAGGCGAACTCGACGGTGATCTTGCCCTTCTTCTGGCCGAGATCGACCTTCACCCGCGTCTCGAACCGGTCCGACAGGCGCGTCGCCAGCTCGTTGAGCGCCGGAGCCACCCGCGTACCGGCCCGCGGTCCCTTCGGCTTGACCGGGCTCGACGGCTCCGACGCCATCAGCGTCACGATCTCCTCGATCGCCCGCACCGAAAGCCCCTCGGCCACGATCCGGTGCGCCAGCCGGTCCTGCACTTCGGAGTCGGCCACCGCCAGCAGGGCCCGCGCGTGCCCCGCCGACAGCACACCCGCGGCCACCCTGCGCTGCACCGACGGCGAGAGTTTCAACAGCCGCAGGGTGTTGGAGACCTGTGGACGGGAACGCCCGATCCGGTCGGCCAGCTGGTCGTGGGTGCAGTTGAAGTCCCGGAGCAGCTGGTCGTACGCCGCGGCCTCTTCCAGCGGATTCAGCTGCGCCCGGTGCAGGTTCTCCAGCAGCGCGTCCAGCAGCAGCTTCTCGTCATCCGTGGCCCGGATGATCGCCGGAATGCTCTCCAGTCCGGCCACGCGGCAAGCGCGCCAGCGCCGCTCGCCCATGATCAGCTCATAGCGGCCGGGAGCTGCCTGCCTCACGACCACCGGCTGGAGCAGGCCCACCTCCTGGATGGAGGTGACCAGCTCGGCGAGCGCGTCCTCATCGAACACATCGCGCGGCTGCCGGGGGTTCGGCGTGATCGAGTCCATCGGAAGCTCCGCGAACGTGGCTCCCGGCACCGCGTTGGCCTCCTGAGGCACCGGCTGCGGCTGCTCCGGCTGCTCCGGCTGCTCCGGGACGATGGCGAGCGATGTTTCACGTGAAACATCGGCCTGCGCCAGCGCGGCGAGCTTCGCCGCCGCGATCCCGCGCTCCGAGGTCAGCACCGGTACCGCCGACGGCGACGTCGACCCGCTGCCGATCGCCGGTGGTGTCTTCTCCTGCGGAGCCGCGGGGATCAGCGCACCGATTCCCCGTCCCAGCCCCCTGCGTCGCTCACTCACTGGATCCCCTCCGCCACACTCTGCGTGCTCTTCATGCCCGTGCCCAGGTGGGCGCGCTGGGCGTCGTAATGCATTCCGACCCCGCGATACGCCACCTCGCGCGCCGCCTCCAGGTAGGAGAGGGCCCCGCTGGAACCCGGGTCGTACGTGAGTACCGTCTGCCCGTAGCTCGGCGCCTCCGAGATGCGCACCGACCGCGGAATGCTGGTGCGCAGCACCTCCTTGCCGAAGTGGGTGCGCACCTCCTCCGCCACCTGCGAGGCCAGCCGGGTCCTGCCGTCGTACATCGTCAGCAGGATCGTCGAGACGTGCAGTGTCGGGTTCAGGTGCGCGCGCACCAGGTCGACGTTGCGCAGCAGCTGGCCCAGCCCCTCCAGCGCGTAGTACTCACACTGGATCGGGATCAGTACCTCGGCGCCTGCCACCAGCGCGTTCACGGTCAGCAGTCCCAGCGAGGGCGGGCAGTCGATCAGGATGTAGTCGAGCGGCTGCTCGTACGCCTGGATCGCCCGCTGAAGCCGGCTCTCACGCGCCACGAGCGATACCAGCTCGATCTCGGCGCCCGCCAGGTCGATCGTGGCCGGAGCGCAGAACAGGCCCTCCACGTCCGCCACCGGCTGGACCACTTCGAGCAGCGGCCGGCTGTCGACGAGCACGTCGTAGATCGACGGCACATCGGCGTGGTGATCGATGCCCAGCGCCGTGGACGCGTTGCCCTGCGGGTCGAGATCGATCACCAGGACCCGTGCACCGTGCAGAGCCAGCGAGGCCGCCATGTTGACGGTCGTGGTGGTCTTACCCACCCCGCCCTTCTGGTTGGCGACCACGATGATCCGGGTCTGGTCGGGCCGGGGAAGCCCCTCACCGGCGCGCCCCATCGCCTCGACCGCCAGCTGGGCGGCTCGGCCGATCGGGGTGTCGTTGTCTACAAGGGGTGGAGGCGATGTTTCACGTGAAACATCCTCCCCCGCGGATTCAGAGCGGGGACCGGGGACCGGATCGGCCATCGGCCCCGCGAGGTTGGCGTCGGACCGCACGGTGTCACTCTCCTCGGCAGCAGGCTCGCGATGCACAGAGCCTCCCATGTCACCCGGGTCGCGAACCAGCGGGGCCCGTACTCCTGTGGATGAATCCACCGATGTGGACAACTCCGTCCCCCTCGCGTCCTTGCGGGAGCGAGGGGCCGCGGCCGCCCGACCGCGGCTGATGATTCCGTGCAGCAGAGAGCGACGTTTCACGTGAAACACGATGCCCGGACGGAGTCTTCAGGCCGCTACGACACTCCGCAATCCCTGTCCATAGGGCTCAACACGGACGAAATCTCCCGGCCGAGCCCCTTGAGCGCGCCGCTCAACGGCGACGACGGACGCGTCCCACCCGGGCGGCCTTGGCCCGCTTGGTCGCGAACCGCACCCCGCCGGGGCTCTCTCCGACCTCGACCCGCACGACCGTCGACAGCGGATCCACGACGCCCTCGCCCACCTGGAGCACCGAGGTCTTCACCACACCGAGCTTGGCCAGCGCGACCTTCGCCGCCACCAGCTCCTCGTCTGCGGTGTCGCCCTTGAGCGCCAGCATCTCCCCGTAGGGCCGCAGCAGGGGTACGCCCCAGCCGGCCAGCCGGTCCAGCGGGGCCACCGCGCGCGCGGTCACCACGTGCACCGGCTGCAGCTTGCCGAGGACTTCCTCCGCCCGGCCGCGCACCACCGTGACGTGGTCGAGGCCGAGAAGTTCCACGGCTTCCTGGAGGAAAGTCGTCCGGCGCAGCAGCGGCTCGAGCAGCGTGATCTTGAGATCACGCCGTACCAGGGCCAACGGGATGCCCGGCAGCCCGGCACCCGAGCCCACGTCGCACACCGTGACGTTCTGTGGCACCACTTCCGACAGCACAGCGCAGTTCAGCAGGTGCCGTTCCCACAGCCGCGGCACCTCGCGTGGCCCGATCAGGCCCCGCTTGACACCCGCATCGGCCAGCAGCTCCGCATAGCGCACAGCTTCCGGGAAAAACTCACCGAACACCGCGCGCGCCTCTTCAGGCGCCGGGGGAAGCTCAGCTGCCTCCGTCACGGGGGACCGTCCTTCCGTACCGCATGGTTCTGAAGAACCACGTCTTCAAGATGGTGCGTCGTTCACATGCCAGGCTGACAAACATCGGCCCCGCCTGCGACACAGACGGGGCCGAGCACTCGCGCTACCGGTCAGGCGGGGAGTACCACGACGAAGCGCTGCGGCTCCTCGCCCTCGGACTCGCTGCGCAGGCCGGCGGCCGCCACCGCGTCGTGGACGACCTTCCGCTCGAACGGGGTCATGGGCGCCAGCTTCAGGGGCTCGCCGGAGGCCTTCACATCCGTCGCGGCCTGGGCGCCCAGCGCCGCCAGCTCCTCGCGCTTCTTCGCCCGGAAACCGTCGATGTCCAGCATCAGCCGGCTGCGGTCCCCGGTCTCCCGGTGCACGGCAAGGCGCGTCAGCTCCTGGAGAGCCTCCAGGACCTCACCGTCGCGGCCCACGAGCTTGCGCAGGTCGCCGGTGGCCGAGTCACTGACGATCGACACCGCGGCCCGGTCGGCCTCGACGTCCATGTCGATGTCCCCGTCCAGGTCGGCGATGTCCAGCAGACCCTCGAGGTAGTCGGCCGCGATCTCGCCCTCCTGCTCGAGGCGGGTCAGGGTGTCGCCACCCTCAGCGGCGGCGGTGGTGGTGCCTTCCGTCACGGGAGGGACTCCTTCTTACTTCTTGGGAGAGGGCTTGGTGGGCGTCTGGCGCTGCGATTTCGACTGGCGCTTCGGCTGCTGCCGCTTCGCCGCGGCACCGCCGCTCGCCGCGTCGGAGTCTGCCGTGGCCTCGACGCTCTTGGAGACGGAACCGTCCGCCTGGGCGGCCAGGCCCTGCTTCGTCAGCGCGTTGATGAACTTGCGCTCGTTGTCGTTGCGGTCCGGGCCCTTGGCCACGATCCCCGCGACGATCTTCTTCTTGCTCCGGCCCTTGACGTCGCCGTTCGAGCTGATGTGCTTCAGCAGACGGGTCAGGTACTGGTCCTGCGCCATGCTGCCCGGCGTCGGGTTCTGGTTGATCACGTACATCTGCTGACCCATGGTCCAGACGTTCGTGGTGAGCCAGTAGACGAGGACACCGACGGGGAAGTTGATGCCCATGACCGCGAAGATCAGCGGGAAGATGTACATCAGCATCTTCTGCTGCTGCATGAAGGGCGTCTTGACCGACAGGTCGACGTTCTTCTGCATCAGCTGGCGCTGCGTGTAGAACTGCGACAGCGACATCAGGACGATCATGATGGCGGTCACGACGCGGACGTCGGTGATCGAAGCGCCGAGCTTCGCGACATCTTCCGCGGAGTCCGTGAACTTGGAAGCCAGCGGGGCGCCGAAGATGTGCGCCTGACGGGCGCTCTCCAGCAGCGACTGGTTGATGACGCCGATGGTCTCGCCGTTGGCGATGCTGGCGAGCACGTGGTAGAGCGCGAAGAAGAACGGGGACTGCGCCAGGATGGGAAGGCACGAGGAGAGCGGGTTGGTACCCGTCTCCTTGTACAGCTTCATCATCTCTTCGGACTGACGCTGCTTGTCGTTCTTGTAGCGCTCCTGGATCGCCTTCATCTTCGGCTGGAGCGCCTGCATGCCACGCGTCGCCTTGATCTGCTTCACGAAGAGCGGGATCAGGCAGATACGGATCAGGATCACCAAGGACACGATGGACAGGCCCCAGGCCCACCCACTGTCCGGTCCGAAGACCGCGCCATAGACGCTGTGGAACTGGACGATGATCCACGAGACGGGTGTGGTGATAAAGCTGAACAGACCGGCAATCGTGTCCACTAATCAGGCTCCTTGAGCATTGCGAGATCTACGCAACGCACTGCGCAGCTGCTCGTGCCAACGCGGGCGTTTACGGGGTGGGACGTGGTCCACGCCGCCCGGCGACCACGGATTGCACCGCAGGATCCGCCAGGCGGTCAGAACCGTCCCCTTCACCGCACCATGCCGGTCGATGGCCGCGTACCCGTAGTGCGAACACGACGGGTAGTACCGGCACACCGGGCCGAGCAGCGGACTGATCGTCCACTGGTACAGCTTGATCAAAGCGAGCAGCGGGTACTTCATCGAGCGACGCCTCCCAGGAGCCGCGTCAGCGCGGCATCCAGGTCCCGGGCCAGTTCGTCGGGGCCGGCGTCACCCGATCCGGGCAGCGCGCGTACCACCACCAGGCTACCGGCGGGCAGCTGAGACAGCCGCTCGCGGACAAGATGGCGCAAACGGCGCTTGACCCGGTTTCGGACGACGGCATTGCCCACGGCCTTGCTGACGACGAAACCCGCACGCGTCGAGGGATCGATCTCCCCCGGCGCGTGCGGGTCCGTTGCACCGCTTGTACGTAGGTGGACGACGAGGAGCGGGCGACCGGCCCGGCGCCCTCGACGTACCGCGCTCGCGAAGTCCTCGCGCCGCCTCAGCCGATTTTCGGGAGACAGCACGACGTCACGACCTGCGTCTGTTGGTTACGCGGAAAGGGCGGCGCGGCCCTTGCCACGGCGGTTCGCCAGGATCGCGCGACCGGCACGGGTACGCATCCGGAGACGGAAGCCGTGGGTCTTGGCACGACGGCGGTTGTTCGGCTGGAAGGTGCGCTTGCTCACTCGGGGGCTCCAGAGAATGAATCGTTGTGGCGGGACATCGCCTGGCTGTCACCGTGCGCCCACGAGGAAACAACTCGCGTGTTCGCCCGAGTGGCACCGCAAACGATCACGTTCGGTGATCTTCGCCCATCGGTAGGCAGGCGGCAGCAGCCATCGACAACTCGACCTCGTTACGGTACGCGCGGCTACGCCATCCGGTCAAACCGAGCCGACGGTGCCCCACACTGTGCACAGGCTGTGGACAACGACTTGAACCGTACCCGTCGCCCTGACTACCGTTGACTGACCCCGGATTTTTTGCCCCGACCGTCCCAAAGAACCACACATTCGTGGGACCCCCGTGAGAGAGCGTGCTCTGTGGCTGACGTACCCGCCGATCTTGCCGCAGTGTGGCCAAGGGTGCTTGAAAAGCTCCTCGGGGAGGGACAGCCGGGGATCGAACCCAAGGACAAGCAGTGGGTCGAGCGGTGTCAGCCCCTGGCCCTCGTCGCCGATACCGCGCTGCTCGCCGTCCCCAACGAATGGGGCAAGCGCGTCCTCGAAGGCCGCCTCGCCCCGCTGATCAGCGACGCGCTGAGCCGCGAATGCGGCCGCCCGATCCGCATCGCCATCACCGTGGACGACTCGGCGGGCGAGCCCGCGCCCCCCGCGCAGCCCGTCCAGCAGCGCGACGGATACGAGCCGTACGGCGGCCAGCGCCCCGGCGGCGGCTCCGACGACCAGCTCCCCACCGCACGCCCCGCCTACCCGGACTACCAGCAGCCGCGCCCCGAGCCCGGCTCCTGGCCCCGCGGCGGACAGCAGGACGACTACGGCTGGCAGCAGCCGCGCCTCGGCGGCTTCCCCGAGCGGGACCCGTACGCCTCCCCGCAGCCCGGCTACCTCCAGCAGTCCGAACCGTCGGGCTACGACCAGGGCTCGTACGAGCAGCAGAAGTACGAGCAGTCCCCGTACGAACCCCAGCAGTCGCGGCAGTCCCATCCATACGAGCAGCAGCAGTACGAGCAGCCGGCGCCGCGCCAGCCCCAGGGCCGGCCCTCGGCGCCTGGCCCGTCCGGCGGCTCGACCTCGGGCCCGCTGGAGCCGACCGCCCGGCTGAACCCCAAGTACCTGTTCGACACCTTCGTCATCGGCGCCTCCAACCGCTTCGCGCACGCGGCCGCCGTGGCCGTCGCCGAGGCGCCCGCCAAGGCGTACAACCCCCTGTTCATCTATGGGGAGTCGGGCCTCGGCAAGACCCACCTGCTGCACGCGATCGGGCACTACGCGCGCAGCCTGTACCCGGGAACCCGCGTGCGGTACGTGAGCTCCGAGGAGTTCACCAACGAGTTCATCAACTCCATCCGCGACGGCAAGGGCGACGCCTTCCGCAAGCGGTACCGGGAGATGGACATCCTGCTGGTCGACGACATCCAGTTCCTCGCGAGCAAGGAGTCGACGCAGGAGGAGTTCTTCCACACCTTCAATACGCTCCACAACGCCAACAAGCAGATCGTGCTCTCCTCCGACCGGCCGCCCAAGCAGCTCGTCACCCTGGAGGACCGGCTCCGCAACCGCTTCGAGTGGGGCCTGATCACCGACGTCCAGCCGCCCGAGCTGGAGACCCGCATCGCGATCCTGCGGAAGAAGGCCGTCCAGGAGCAGCTCAACGCACCGCCGGAGGTCCTGGAGTTCATCGCCTCCCGCATCTCGCGCAACATCCGCGAGCTGGAGGGGGCGCTGATCCGGGTCACGGCCTTCGCGAGCCTGAACCGGCAGCCGGTCGACCTCGGCCTCACCGAGGACGTCCTCAAGAACCTCATCCCGGGCGGCGAGGACAGCGCGCCCGAGATCACCGCCTCGGACATCATGGCGGCCACCGCGGACTACTTCGGGCTGACGGTGGACGACCTCTGCGGGTCCTCCCGCAGCCGGGTCCTGGTGACCGCCCGGCAGATCGCCATGTACCTGTGCCGGGAGCTCACCGACCTCTCCCTGCCCAAGATCGGGGCGCAGTTCGGCGGCCGCGACCACACCACCGTCATGCACGCGGACCGCAAGATCCGGGCCCTGATGGCCGAGCGCCGCTCCATCTACAACCAGGTCACGGAGCTCACCAACCGCATCAAGAACGCCTGAGACGGCCCGCGGGAGCGGTGCCAGGGCCCCTTCACACGCACACATAGGGCGCTTCCGGACCACAACGGGGGCGCCCTTCTTCGTCCGTGCGCCCCTGGACTGTTCGAATACGCCCCCCGTGGAGCAAGTCATCCACAGATTCCCGGACTTTCTTCCGTCCACAGCCTGGGGACAGGATCCGTCACCCACAATCTGTCCACAGGGGCGCGGGGTGAGGGGCCATCAGGGCAGGTCAGCACCCTGTGGAATTGTGCAGAAGCGTCATCCACAGGCTGTGGACAAATATTTCGTCCACAGGGCCCTCCACGCCTCTGTCCACCGGAAGCCCACAGCTTTCCCCACCCTGTGCACAGGATCCGAGGACTTCTCCACACCGTTGTCCACTGTTCGGCAACGCGCCACCCGTTCTCACCGCCCCGAGTGAAAGCGGTCACACGGAAGTAGACGTTTGGGTTGTGGAGTACCGGGGGAAAGCTGGGGACACACCTGTGGAGTAGTAGGGCTCTCCTGGGGACAGCCTGTGCAGAAGTTTTCGTTCTCCACAGGGACACCGGGTTGTCCACCGGTACCGCCCACAGGCGCGGTGGATAAAAAATGGGGTCTGACCTGCGGAAACCGTTTTATCCACTGTATCCACAGCCCCTACTACTACCCCCATAGAGAGTTAGCTCGGATTCGGTTTTCAAGCGGGTCCTGTGCACAACTCGGCGGACGGGCTCGCCGACACCTCGCTCCCGACTTGACCGCCGGCCGCACCGACTGTCGGCGCCGTACGTCAGACTGGTCCCCGGCATCGGTCGAGGCATCGACGAGCCGACGACGAAGGCCGGCAGGACGAGCGAGCAACAGCAGGAGGCGGTTCCGGTGAAGATCCGGGTGGAGCGCGACGTACTCGCGGAGGCGGTGGCCTGGACGGCCCGCAGCCTCCCGGCCCGGCCGCCGGTCCCCGTTCTCGCGGGCCTTCTGCTGAAGGCCGAGGACGGCAAGCTGAGCCTCTCCGGCTTCGACTACGAGGTCTCGGCCCGGGTCTCGGTCGACGCGGACGTCGAGGAGGACGGCACGGTCCTGGTGTCCGGCCGGCTGCTCGCCGACATCTGCCGCGCCCTGCCCAACCGGCCGGTGGAGATTTCCACAGACGGTGTACGGGCGACCGTGGCCTGCGGCTCCTCGCGGTTCACCCTCCACACCCTGCCTGTGGAGGAGTACCCGGCGCTGCCGCAGATGCCGACCGCGACCGGCACCGTGCCCGGCGAGGTCTTCGCCTCCGCCGCCGCCCAGGTCGCCATCGCCGCCGGCCGTGACGACACGCTGCCCGTGCTGACCGGCGTCCGCATCGAGATCGAGGGCGACCGCGTCACCCTGGCCTCCACCGACCGCTACCGCTTCGCGGTCCGCGAGTTCCTGTGGAAGCCCGAGGACCCGCAGGCTTCCGCCGTGGCCCTGGTGCCCGCGAAGACCCTCCTGGACACCGCCAAGTCCCTGACCAGCGGTGACACCGTCACCCTGGCGCTCTCCGGCTCCGGCCAGGGCGAGGGCCTGATCGGCTTCGAGGGCGCCGGCCGCCGCACCACCACCCGGCTGCTCGAAGGCGACCTGCCGAAGTACCGCACGCTCTTCCCGACCGAGTTCAACTCCGTCGCCGTGATCGAGACCGCCCCGTTCGTCGAGGCCGTCAAGCGCGTGGCCCTGGTCGCCGAGCGAAACACCCCCGTCCGGCTCAGCTTCGAGCAGGGCGTGCTCATCCTGGAAGCCGGTTCCAGCGACGACGCACAGGCTGTGGAGCGCGTCGACGCCAGGCTCGAGGGCGACGACATTTCGATCGCCTTCAACCCGACCTTCCTGCTGGACGGCCTGAGCGCGATCGACTCGCCGGCCGCCCAGCTCAGCTTCACCACGTCCACCAAGCCGGCGCTGCTCAGCGGCCGCCCCGCGGTCGACGCCGAAGCGGACGAGGCGTACAAGTACCTGATCATGCCGGTCCGCCTCTCCGGTTGATTCTTCTCAGGCCAGGCCCGGTTTCGCAGTCCGCGGGACCGGGCCTGACCGCGTCTCGCGCCCCGTGCGTCCGTGAAGCCGCGAAGCGCGGCCCGGCGTAGGCTCGGGGCCGGGGGTGTCTCCGGGAAGCAGGGGACCCCCGGTACAGACGGCCACAACGCTTAAGGAACCACCTGATGGAGCTTGGTCTCGTCGGTCTCGGCAAGATGGGCGGCAACATGCGCGAGCGCATTCGCCGCGCAGGCCACACCGTCATCGGATACGACCGCAGCCCGGACCTCGCCGATGTCCACAGCCTGCGGGAACTCGTGGACAGCCTGCAGGCCCCCCGCGTGGTGTGGGTGATGGTCCCGGCAGGCGCGGCGACCCAGTCCACCGTCGACGAACTCGCCGAGCTGCTCTCCCCCGGCGACATCGTCGTCGACGGCGGCAACTCGCGCTGGACCGACGACGAGAAGCACGCGGCGGAGCTCGCCGCCCAGGGCATCGGCTTCGTCGACTGCGGAGTCTCCGGCGGCGTCTGGGGCCTGGAGAACGGCTACGCCCTCATGTACGGCGGCGCCGCGGACGACGTGGCCCGCGTACAGCCGGTCTTCGACGCCCTCAAGCCCGAGGGCGAGTTCGGCGCCGTACACGCCGGCAAGGTGGGCGCGGGCCACTTCGCCAAGATGGTCCACAACGGCATCGAGTACGCCATGATGCAGGCCTACGCCGAGGGCTGGGAGCTCCTGGAGAAGGTCGACTCGGTCACCGACGTCCGCGAGGTCTTCCGCTCCTGGCAGGAAGGCACCGTCATCCGCTCCTGGCTGCTGGACCTGGCCGTGAACGCCCTTGACGAGGACGAGCACCTGGAGCAGCTGCGCGGCTTCGCGCAGGACTCGGGCGAGGGCCGCTGGACCGTGGAGGCGGCGATCGACAACGCCGTTCCCCTGCCGGCGATCACCGCGTCGCTCTTCGCGCGGTTCGCCTCGCGCCAGGACGACTCCCCGCAGATGAAGATGATCGCCGCGCTGCGCAACCAGTTCGGCGGCCACGCGGTCGAGAAGGCATAGCACCACCTCAAGCACCACAGCACCACAAGCACCACAGAGCACAGAACAGCAGGAAGCCGGGGGAGGTCGGCGCCACATGCACGTTTCGCATCTCTCGTTGGCCGACTTCCGCTCGTACGCCCGGGCCGAGGTACCCCTCGACCCGGGCGTCACCGCTTTCGTGGGGCCCAACGGCCAGGGCAAGACCAATCTCGTCGAGGCGATCGGCTATCTGGCGACCCTCGGCAGCCACCGCGTCTCCTCCGACGCCCCGCTCGTCCGGATGGGCGCGGAGCGGGCGGTCATCCGCGCCGCCCTCACCCAGGGCGAGCGCCGGCAGCTGGTCGAGCTGGAGCTGAACCCGGGCCGGGCGAACCGGGCCCGGATCAACCGCTCCTCGCAGGTCCGGCCGCGGGACGTGCTGGGGATCGTCCGTACGGTGCTGTTCGCGCCGGAGGACCTGGCCCTGGTCAAGGGCGATCCGGGGGAGCGACGCCGGTTCCTGGACGAACTCGTCACCGCGCGCTCGCCGCGGATGGCGGCGGTCCGGTCCGACTACGAGCGTGTCCTCAAGCAGCGCAACACCCTGCTGAAGTCCGCGGCGATGGCCCGCCGGCACGGCGGCCGCTCGATGGACCTGTCCACCCTCGACGTGTGGGATCAGCACCTGGCGCGCACGGGCGCGGAGCTGCTGGCGCACCGGCTGGACCTGATCGCGACGCTGCTGCCGCTGGCGGACAAGGCGTACGAGCAGCTCGCGCCCGGCGGCGGTCCGCTCGGGATGGCGTACAAGTCCTCGGCGGGCGGGGCGGCCGAGGCGCCGGAGTCGGCCGAGGCCGTGGACGGCGGCGCCGTGCGGACCCGTGAGGCGCTGTACGAGGCCCTGCTGGCGGCCCTGGCCGAGGTGCGCAAGCAGGAGATCGAGCGGGGGGTGACCCTGGTCGGCCCGCACCGTGACGACGTGCTGCTGCGGCTGGGCGAGATGCCGGCGAAGGGGTACGCCAGCCACGGGGAGTCGTGGTCGTACGCGCTGGCGCTGCGCCTGGCCTCGTACGAGCTGCTGCGCTCGGAGGGCAGCGAGCCCGTGCTGATCCTGGACGACGTCTTCGCGGAGCTGGACGCGCGGCGCCGGGAGCGGCTGGCGGAGCTGGTGGCACCGGGCGAGCAGGTCCTGGTGACGGCGGCTGTGGACGATGACGTTCCGGGCGTGCTGGCGGGAGCGCGGTTCGGAGTGTCCGGCGGTGAGGTGACCCGGCTGTGAACGATCAGGGAGACGGCCCCCGGGACGGCCAGGAGCCGCGCAGGGTTCCGGAGGCGTCCGGGGTGGACCTGGCCCGCCAGGCCCTGGCGGCGGCGCGCGAGCAGGCGCGGGCCCGTGGCAACGCGGCGGCCGGCGGCCGCAAGCGCCAGTACCAGCCGGGGCTGCGCTCGGGCGCGCGGGCGGACGGCCGGGATCCGATGCCGCTGATGGCGGCGCTGGACCGGCTGCGCACGGAGCGCGGCTGGGAGATGCCGATGGCGGTGGCGGGCGTGATGGAGCGCTGGCCGGAGATCGTCGGCCCGGACATCGCCGCGCACTGTGAACCGGAACGCTACGAGGACCGTGAACTGGTCGTGCGGTGCGATTCCTCGGCGTGGGCGGCGCAGCTGAAACTGCTGGCCCCGCAGCTGGTCGCGCGGCTCAACGCGGACCTGGGGCAGGGCACCGTACGGATGATCAAGGTGCAGGGCCCCGGCGGCCGGCCCAAGGCGTACGGGCCGTGGCGGGCGCCCGGGAGCAAGGGCCCGGGGGACACCTACGGCTGAGCCGGCCTCCCGGCCCCGGCCCCGGCGACGGTGTTCCGGCCGACGGTGCCCCGGCCGGGGCGGTCCCGGCCGGTTGGCCCGCCGACTCGGGCCACCCGCCGGGCCACCCGCCGGGCCACCCGTCCGGCCGGCCACCCGCCGCCGCTCCCCCGTCCGTTTCGCCGTGCGGGACGGGCCGTCGGCCGTGTCGCGGGTCGCCGGAACGCGGCCCGGGGCGGTGGTGCGCGCGTGGTGTCCCTCACGGTAGCGGGAGGTTGACAGCTCGAAGCGCTGGATGCCCGCGTGAGCCTCTTTGAGCCCCTTCCCGTATATGGGGAGTCGGAGAGAGGAGGTTCAGGGCGGCACATGCGGACTCAGGTACCGGCAAACCCCCATTCATGTCGGCGGTACCGGTAGACTGGAGCCAATCCCGCCCGATCGCGGGATCCCGTCGACTTATGCCGACTACACGCTGACAACGCAGATCGACGCAGCCGCTCCCGCTCGCATGCCTGCTGGCCCGGAGAACGGCCTGTGCTGTGCCAGAAAGGGCGCTTCGTGGCCGATTCCGGCAACCCCAACGACAAGAACGAGTCCACCGCCGGCGGCGAGGCCGCCGAGGCAGGTGGATCTTCGTATACCGGAAGCAACATCCAGGTCCTGGAGGGCCTGGACGCGGTCCGCAAGCGGCCCGGCATGTACATCGGATCGACGGGTGAGCGCGGTCTGCACCACCTCGTCTACGAGGTCGTCGACAACTCGGTCGACGAGGCGCTCGCCGGGCACGCGGACACCATCGACGTCACGATCCTCGCCGACGGCGGGGTCAAGGTCATCGACAACGGCCGCGGCATCCCGGTCGACATCGTGCCCTCCGAGGGCAAGCCGGCCGTCGAGGTCGTGCTGACCGTCCTGCACGCGGGCGGCAAGTTCGGCGGCGGCGGCTACGCCGTCTCCGGCGGTCTGCACGGCGTGGGCGTCTCCGTCGTGAACGCGCTGTCCAAGCGGGTCGCGGTCGAGGTCCGGCGTGACGGCTTCCGCTGGACCCAGGACTACAAGCTCGGCGCCCCGACCGCGGAGCTGGCGAAGAACGAGGAGACCGGCGAGACCGGCACCTCGGTGACGTTCTGGGCCGACGCCGACATCTTCGAGACGACCGAGTACTCCTTCGAGACGCTCTCGCGGCGCTTCCAGGAGATGGCCTTCCTCAACAAGGGCCTGACCCTGTCGCTGACGGACGAGCGGGAGTCGGCCAAGGCGACGGTGGGCGCGGACTCGGCCGACGAGGCCGACGACGGCCAGGCGCGCACGGTGAAGTACCACTACGAGGGCGGCATCGTCGACTTCGTGAAGTACCTCAACTCGCGCAAGGGCGAGCTGATCCACCCGACCGTCATCGACGTCGAGGCCGAGGACAAGGAGCGCATGCTCTCGGTCCAGATCGCGATGCAGTGGAACTCGCAGTACACGGAGGGGGTCTACTCCTTCGCGAACACGATCCACACGCACGAGGGCGGCACGCACGAGGAGGGCTTCCGTGCGGCGCTGACGGGTCTGGTGAACCGCTACGCGCGCGAGAAGAAGTTCCTGCGGGAGAAGGACGACAACCTCGCCGGCGAGGACATCCG